>CALRLS020000222.1:0-8458 GCA_943368815.1 Cyanobium sp. NIES-981 | reverse complement strand
GGCCCTTGTAGTAGCCCATCTTTAGCTACATCAGTACTGATGGTATATTGAATCCCTTTTTGAATCCATTCACCTATAAAATCATATATCCATACACTGGTTTCTTCTTCCCAGCCACTTACGGCAATTTTTTCCTGTTTTGCATCCGCCCCGAGAATAATTGCTTCACTACCATAGTTTTGAATCCACGACTCAAATAATTCAGGATTTTTAACGGCAATACTCCCCCCGGTTACCTGTTTCGCACCACAATCAAAAGCTAATCTGATATCAGCATCTGATTGTACGCCCCCACCAAAATCAATGTGTAAATTGGTTTTGGAAGCGATGGTTTCTAATACTTTGGCATTGATAATCTTTTTTTGCTTTGCACCATCTAAATCAACCAGATGCAAACGTTTGATTCCCGCATCTTCAAACATCTTAGCAACTTCAAGCGGATTTTCATTATAGGTCTTCTTCTGGGAGTAATCACCCTGGGTAAGGCGTACACATTTACCTTCTATGATGTCAATGGCTGGTATTATTTGGAGCATATAATCTTTACTATGAATTAAAATTAAAAAATACCTCGACGAATCATTTCATTTAGACTGAGCACGAATCTTTGCAAAACGGAATAATCTTTCCAAAACAATATAATGATTCAATTCATCTTTTTCTCTCTTATCAAGTTCTTGTTCTTTAGATTTATCAACTAAATCTTCTAGACGAGCGTGTAATTCTTTATTATCTTTTAGTTCCTGAACTTTTAATGGGTCAAGACACGCAATTAATTCTGCCAGTTGTTCATATATACTATAAATAAACACTTGCTTTAATTTTGATAGGTTAAACTATTTAGCAGAAATATATAACTAATTACACTTTCAAAAAATTCTCAAAAATCTTCTGCCCAACATCTCCACTTATCTCTGAGTGAAACTGTGCAGCGAAGAAATTATCTTTCTGTAGCATGGCAGAGTATTCTAGCATGTAGTTGGTTTTGGCAACAGTATAATCACATAACGGGGCATAATAACCGTGATTATAATACACATACGAATGTTCGGCTATGTCATTGGTTAATTCAGAAGCATAATCATAAATATCATTCCAACCCGTTTGTGGTACTTTAAAACCTTTAATTTGAGGGAATTTTAATACAGGTATGTCAAACACGCCTAAACAATCAGTATTGTTTTCTTCGGAAGATTTGCAAAGCAATTGCATACCCACACAAGTACCTAAAAAGGGTTGTTTCAAAGTCGGAATCAGTTTGTCCAAACCATTTTCGCGCAGGCTTTTCATAGCTGTACTGGCCTCACCCACACCCGGGAAAATTATTCTTTCTGCCGATCGGATGGTATCGGCATTATCAGACAATTCATACGCAACACCAATACGCTCCAGCGCATACATAACCGACTGCACATTGCCTGCGTTATATTTAATAATAATGACTTTCAAATCAGAAAAAATTGAAGATGATTTATTATGGCCTTGTTATTACAAATCTATGAGTATACATTGATAAAGCATATACTAAATCAAAAAAGTATTATTATTTCTTTTCTTTATATAATTAGCCTTATAATATACAAGATTGAGGACAAGATTTGAAACTGATTATAGATGTATATGAGCAAAATAATCTTCGCAATCATCATTACTCAATTGTGCATTCCGTAACTTGCGGCAAAATTTTAAGGTTGAGCAATGAATTGGCAAACGCTTTTTTCTAACAAACGCTTAGGGGCAGAAGACCGACCGGGGCAGGATATTTTCAGGAACGATTATATGCGAGACTACGACAGATTGATTTTTTCGTCGCAGTTCAGGCGCTTACAAAACAAAACACAGGTTTTCCCTTTACCGGGTGCTGTTTTTGTACATAATCGTCTTACACATAGTTTAGAAGTGGCATCGGTAGGGCGTTCTTTAGGCAAAGCTATAGGAGAGAAAATAGTGACTAAATATGATGAAGAGCTAACGCAGGAAGCAAAAGAGTTTTATAAGTTTGAGCTATCGGCGGTGGTTATGACTGCCTGCATTGCCCACGATATTGGTAATCCACCTTTCGGGCATTCGGGTGAAGATGCCATTCGCACTTATTTTAATGAACTGGAAGAAGACAAGCGCATAATTTTAGAGGAAGGCTTAACCGAAAATCAGTTCAATGATTTCAAGAATTTTGAGGGTAACGCCAATGCGTTTCGTATACTGACAACTATTTTCAATCAAAGCAGTCTAAATCTTACTTATGCTACCTTAGCATCAATCATTAAATATCCTTCAAACTCCACTCGGGGATTCAAAAAAACGGGATTAATTTCCACCAAAAAGTCAGGCTTTTTCGATTCAGAAAGTGAGTTTTATAGACGTATTGCAGCAGAATTAAAGATTAATGCACTTGATGGAAGCGAAAATGTTTTTGCCCGGCACCCATTTGTGTTTCTTGTAGAGGCCGCTGATGATATTTGTTACCGCATTATAGACCTCGAAGATGCCCATCGGTTGGGTATTCTTTCGATTCAGGAAGTAAGGCAATTATTGGAGCCGTTTTTTGAGAAAAGAGAGGGTAAACCGAGCATTACAGAACGAGTTGACAACATAGAAGACGACAAACAAAAATTGTCATTCTTACGGGCTATGCTTATTGGGCAACTAACAGCCAAGTGCACAGAGGTATTTTTTGAGCATGAAGAAGCCTTATTAGCAGGCACATTGAATAAACCTCTGATTGACTTATTAGATGAAAAAACAATTGCCCTGATTGGAAAAATAGATGAAATCTCAATCAGGAAGATTTATAATGATAAATCAGTTATTGAAATAGAGATTGCAGGTTATCATGTGATAGGGGGGCTATTAAAAGAATTTGTATCTGCAGTTCTTTCACCGGACAGCCCTAAATCTAAGAAACTCCTGAAATTAATCCCTAATCAGTTTTTGATTAAGAAAGACGGTACTTTGTATCAGAATCTGCTATCAGTAGTTGACTTTATATCAGGCATGACCGATTTGTTTGCAATAGACCTTTATAGAAAGATAATGGGGATACAGATACCACAACTATAAACAGTTTCTTATATTTGTGTATAAAATGTTTTACAATTATGTCTGCATCAAGTGCTTTAATAACATTGTTCAAAACTTTACCCCTTCAGGAACAGAAGAAGGTAGCAAAGTGGATAAAAGAACACGAATCGGATTTATTTGTAGATGAGGAGAGAGCGGATTATATTAAACTTTCCTCTCAGGGATTAAATCGGGCTTATGGAGCAGATGAGCCTGAATATACTTTGGACGACTGTATCGAATTAAATTCTAATTTTGATAATGAATCAAGGTGATATACTATTGGCAAGCCTCCCACAAGCAGATGGCGAAATAAAAAACCGTCCCATTGTATTGCTAAAAAAACTTCCGGGGTTTGGTGATTTTCTGGTTTGTGGGCTTTCTACACAATTGCATCAGAAAATTGAAAGTTTTGACGAAATAATAGCGCCAACACCACAAAACAGATTGAGACAGACTTCCCTCATCAGGCTTAGTTTTCTGGCGGTAGTAAGTCAGGAACAAATCAGAGGGGTTTTGGGTAAAATACCCGAAACTACTTATAGAAAACTATTGGAGCGGTTAACCGATTATTTATTAAAACCATAGAGTTTAACTTACTACACTTTCTTCTTTTTACCAAACACATAAGCAATGCCCAGATTGGCCCGAAAAATACCTAAATCAAACTGTTTATTGGCATAAGGCGACAACTCGAAAACTCCCTGAAATTGAGGTACTTTTTCGAATGGAGAAACCCTCACACCAAAATCAAGAAAGTAACCTTCGAGCGGACTTCTTTTCTCTGGGTCGGTATTCAGATAATTCAGAAAATTGGCCTTGATACCTGCACCAATATATAATTTAGCTTTTTCGCCTTTGGTTAAATTTATCATTGGCGAAATCTCGGTGCTTAAAGATGAGAAATAAGAATTCATCTGAAATCTGAAGTCTACCCAAACAGGTTTGTTCGGATTACTGGCAATTGAAAGAATGGAATTGAAAGGATAATAAGTAAAAGCCTGTGAATAACAATGGCTTGTTATGGTGATAAAACAACAGATAATGAGTAGTTTTTTGAGCATAAATGTGATTTGGATTTCCGGCTGCTAAGTTAAGACAAATATTTGTAGTACTTAATCTTCAATTTTAAGTAATAAGAATAAAAAAATGGCATCATTGCGCAATTCATACTTTTTGATAAAATTTGCAACAAATTAAGACATTTACAAGTTAAATTAATTACCCTAAAAACCGTATGTGGATTAATGATTTTTTAATTGGATATAAAGAGAATATTGATTCTATTAGCATTTGATATTTTGTGCTGGTTCAATAAAAAAGCTACATAAAAATAGACGTATATCGTACGTATATAAGTCTTTTTACCTAATATTGAAAAAAATACTGTGTCATTCAATGAAAGCCTACAAAACTTTGCAAGGATTCGTTATCGAATACCAAAATCAGTACTTCCTTTCTCGCCATCAGGACTGGGATTTGTTCATTAACCGTGAAGATTTATTTTTCGAATTACAACGCGAAATACAATTGCTTTCACCTGTGCCTGAGTATAAATCTTTGATTGACAATAGCTTACAGGCACCTATACAATCACAGGAGGTATGGGCATCGGGTGTTACCTATCTGCGAAGCAGAGATGCCCGGATGGAGGAATCGAAAAAAGCAGGGGGAGATAATTTCTATGACAGAGTCTATGACGCCGACCGTCCTGAACTATTCTTTAAATCTACTGCACACCGGGTAGTAGGGTCCGGACAAAAAGTGCGTATCCGAAGAGACTCTAAATGGAATGTGCCTGAGCCTGAGCTTACGCTGTTCATTAATTCTAAAGGTCAGATTTCAGGATATACTGTCGGTAACGACATGAGTTCAAGAGATATTGAAGGTGAAAATCCTTTATATCTGCCACAAGCAAAGTCTTATGACAAAAGCACTGCTATAGGACCATGTATTACGATTCTGGACGAACCTATCCTTTCGGAAACCCTCATAAAGCTGGAAATATTCCGTTATGATATTCCATATTTCACCGATTCTATTGCCATTAATCGCATGAAACGCAAGCATACAGAATTGGTTGAATACTTATTCCGCGAGACCTCGTTTCCTCATGGTTGTTTCTTATTGACAGGCACAGGGATAGTACCACCGGATGATTTCACTTTAGAAGTAGGCGATGAAATCCGTATCACGATTGAAGGAATCGGCACGCTAATAAATACAGTTGAGACAAAATAAAATAAATAAACACTAAAACGGATACATGATGTGTACTTTACTGTATAGCACGTGTATCCGTTTATCAATAACCCTGACATGCAACTCACAGGAAGAAATATCGTTGGCTTTGAGTCTTTTTCGGAAGGCACAGTTGCCATACAAAGTATTAACCCGGCTACAGGTGAAGCCTTAGCACCGCTTTTTTTTAAAGCAACACTCGATGAACTGGAATATGCGGCTGAGAAAGCAGAAAAAGCTTTTCAGATTTACCGCAAAAAAACAGGTTTTGAGAAAGCCAATTTTCTGGAAAAAATAGCCGAAGAGATTGAGAACTTAGGCGAGACTTTAATAGAAAGATATAAAGCAGAATCAGGCTTGCCGCAGGGTAGAGCCATAGGCGAAAGAGGCAGAACCACAGGACAGCTACGATTATATGCCCAACTTTTACGTGAAGGCTCCTGGGTAAATGCCCGTATTGACTCAAGCATGCCAGACCGTCAGCCTGCTCCTCGGCCTGATTTGCGTTCTATGGAACGTCCATTAGGAGTAGTAGGTGTTTTTGGTGCGAGTAATTTTCCTCTGGCTTTTTCGGTAGCAGGTGGTGATACTACCTCGGCATTTGCCGCCGGTTGTTGTGTGATTGTAAAGGCCCACCCTGCGCATTTAGGCACCTCTGAATTAGTCGGTCTGGCTGTTCAGAAAGCTGCAGCCGCTACGGGTATGCCTGATGGTGTATTTTCTTTGTTATTTGATGATGGTCATGAAATCGGCCTGGCATTGGTGAAACACCCTGCTATAAAGGCCGTTGGATTTACAGGCTCATTTAAAGGCGGAAAAGCCTTGTTTGATGCAGCCGTTAGCCGACCTGAACCAATTCCTGTATATGCCGAAATGGGCAGTGTGAACCCTGTATTTGTATTGCCTAAAGTACTGGCTGAAAAAGGAAGAACCATTGCCAATGCTTATCTGGCATCAGCTACCTTGGGAGTTGGTCAGTTCTGTACCAATCCGGGGATATTGTTCTTGCAAAGTGATAAGGATTTTATTGACGAGATAGAAAAAAATGCACCTGAAACACAGGGAGGAATTATGCTGACACCGGGTATTCGTGATGCCTATGTAAGAGGAACCGAACATTCAAAGCAATATACTAAGGTATTAGGTATTGGTAAAGCTCCTGAAGGGCATACGGCAGTTGAACCTGTTTTCCTGCACACAGATATTGAATCGTGGAATACTCAACCTGACCTTTCAGAAGAGATTTTCGGGCCTACAAGTCTGATAGTGGAGGCTAATACAAAAGAAGAAATTCTGATAGCAGCACAAAACCTGACGGGTCATCTGACAGCGACCGTGCATGGCACACCCGAAGATTTAGAAGAATATACCGAACTACTGGATATTTTAGAGCAGAAAGTGGGCAGATTGATTATTAACAGTTTCCCGACGGGTGTAGAAGTAAATCATGCCATGGTGCATGGGGGGCCTTTTCCGGCCACAACCGATTCCCGTACTACATCTGTAGGTACAGGAGCCATTACCCGTTTTACCCGACCTGTAAGTTTTCAGGATTTTCCGGATACCCTATTACCTGACGAATTAAAAGGTGATAACCCGCTAAGTATCTGGCGGCTGGTTGATGGTGAGTTGAAGAAATAAGAAGAATATAATCTTAATAGAAAGCGAATAGGTATCGATGGAGTTCGATACCTATTCGCTTTTTATACAACAATCCACCTTTATATTTAGGAGAACTCATTATAAAGATTTTAGAATTTCAGAGTTACACCTATTGATGTATAAGGGAATCCTGCCTCGGCATAAACACCTAGTTTTTCTTTGAAATAATAACGGGCACCGGCGTATGCACCTCCTATTATCCCAGTACCAACTCCTGAATAGAAATTAGAATAAGCATCATCATACTTAACTATCCTAAAACCACCTGTTACTCCTACATAAGGGTCAAACTTATTGTCATCAATACCGATAGCTTCATTTACAAATTTACCTATATGTACGGCTCCTCTAACACCAAAGGCTATTGAGTTTCTTCTAAAATGTCCGTAACCATAGCCATAGTTGGAGGTAGTAAATGCACCAACAGCACCGACACTTATTAATTCGTGTATACCAACATCAACAGAGGCATTTATGCCTATACCATAACCTAGAGCAAGACCTGCGTTTAAATTTTTTGTTCCTTTCTGGAAAGCCTGAGCTTGCGTGTTTTCTGCAAAAATGCAACATAGTATTGCAACGGCAGTCGTTGTGAGTAGTTTTCTCATTTTAAAGATTTTTAATTTTGAAGTCGAAAATTAGACAATGTAGAATATCCAAGCACTATACTTTGGCATGAATTGATTGGAAAATATATTGAGCGGTCGAAGTCGTGGATTTAATTGTTGTTATGATTGAATTGGTATTATTTCGAAACCTCATCTAAAATCTGATTATATACTTTAGACCTCCGTTTCTTTTTTTGATTTTCTGCAATTATTTCAGCCTTTTTATAACCGCCCATATAGTAGCGCTGAAACCAGGGAGCCATCGTTATAAATATATCAAGCGGGGCAGTACTATTAATTGAAGTCAGAATCCCCCAGGTAATTATGCCACCGGTTAATAAAAATGAGTTGAGCCCATTTTTTACATCACCTGCATAGAATTGCCCTAAACCGGGGAGAATAATACTTAACACCTTTGCCTTTTTAGGGCTCAATCGATTTATTCTGTCATTCTTAGCGAATAAGTCCTCTATTTTTTTATTGGCTTCATGATTGGTCGAATCTATCAAAGCCAGAAATTCTTTTTTCGATTCCTCATATTTTTCAGTTGAAAAATGAAGAATAGCTGAGTAAAAAGTCTTCCGTCGTTGTTGTTCATAAGTCAGTTTATCCGGAATATTGAAGAGTTCTATCTCAGCATATTCAAAATTATTCAAAATTAAAAAGCAGGATAATTTTCTGAAAAGTATTTCAGCCTTTGTGCTATCAGTTTTTTGCTGATAAAACGCCAATTCATAATAGTCGGCGGCTTCTTCATAATTTTGAGTAGCATACAAACAATCGGCAATGTTTTTATAACAGAGTTTTCTGTATTCCTCAGTTTTATCAAAAAAAATAACTCTTCTATACGTATTAGTCGCACCTTCGTAGTCTTTCTTGTCAAATAA
>CALRLS020000221.1:0-8535 GCA_943368815.1 Cyanobium sp. NIES-981 | reverse complement strand
GGCATTTCCTGCACCAGTACATTCACTACTTTTCTATCCATTACACAAAAATCACCAGAATCAAGAGGAATTTCAATATCTGAAATCCATGCTAATAACCTGTAAAAAGTAGAGTAAGCAATTTTTTTAAAGAAACCTTCTTTGCGTTTGGTTCTTACGGCATATACTACCTCATAGCCCTCTCTCCACTTTTCTAAAAATCTATTTAATTCTTCAGGTGGGTCCTGCAAGTCTCCATCCATAATTACAATCGCATCACCTTTTGCGGTTTTTATTCCGGCTGAGATAGCAGGTTGATGGCCGAAGTTGCGGGAAAGTTTTACTACTCTTACATGAGCATCTTTTTCAGCCATTACCCTCATCATGGTTAATGAACTATCACGGGAGCCATCATCTACCAGTACAATTTCGTAATCATCTCTCCAGGATGGAGCAGCAGCGGTTAATCGATTATAAAGATTTTGGAGGTTTTCTTCTTCGTTAAAAATGGGAATTACAATAGAAATCATTATAACAAGAGCTTAGTGCGAATATTTAAATCGCAAAGATAGGGTATTTGAAACACAAAAAGGCTATGAAGAAAAATATAGCAATAAAAAAAAGTCCTGATTTTTATCGAAGCAGGACTTTCCTTTAAAAAATGCGTATGATGTATAAACGCCCGATGTTCATAAAAAGTTGCGCACTTGAAAAATTATCATATTATTTTTCAAAATTGTTTTTGGGTTGAAAAACTCTTGATAAAAGACTAAATCAAATTATTAGTCCTTGACTTTATATTCATCAAATGCTACGAATAGAACCAGAATATAAAAATAACCCGAAAATATTTTCTCTATGATGCTTTAAAAACTTTTTCTCTGGTCGAAAGTAGTCATCTGTTGGTAAATGTATTTGTTTACCTGAATACTCCATAAGAATTGAATTTTGCAATTCTGGATGAATAACAATTTCGTAATCGTCATTTATTGTTATAAAACCTTTATCAAATGCCCAGTGCATATCTCTACTAAGAGCAATTCCATTACAAGGTAAAAATGTACCCGCTTGGGCTCTTGGCTGAATATGAGCTGCTTCAAGATTTAACAAATTTTTATGCCTTATTACTTTACCAGTTATAGCACAGCGGTATTCATAAGCCATTAGAACAAAATCTCTAAAACTATCTGAATTAAAAAGACTTGCTCCTCTTGTTTCTTCAATGTTTCTATCTTGTTCAGAGAGGACCTCTTGCTGTTGAATTACAGCAACTTGCATTACTTCTGTCGGAATTACAACTGGTGTTTCATCAATATTTATTTCTCTTTGCAAGATAAAATTCAATTCATCACCTGCTAAAGCATGACCGCCTTTGATTTGTGACGCATCAATTTTTGCCGACAATACGTTGTAAAACTCATCCCCGTAATTAAATCTGGAAAGAACATAAAGCGGAACAGGAGTTCCTGTTTCTATCCTTTCAAAAACTATGATGTCATTAACTTGAAAATAATTTCTATCTGGATCAAGATTTTTGTTTAGATACAATCTGAATTCGTCCCTCGTTCCGTTCAGAACATTATATTTATCGTTATGATAGACAAACGTTGAATAAATCTTTGCTCTACTAAAAGGAGGAATAATAGGAATTAATACATTGTCGTTTGTAATAGTTTTTGATAAATAGGGAAAGAAATTTTCATATGCCTTAGTAACATAAATATATCTTCCTCTTGAAACAGAGCCATCAGGCTTTGGGCTTCCTAATTCTTGCTTCCCTAATCTTTTTAAATAAAAATTACGCATGCTCTTTAAACGTGAAAGTCTAAATTATAATTAGTAGCATCAATTCTATTAATTGTTACATTAGTTCTACCATAATTTTGTAAATCTTTAAGAGTTATTCTTGCATTATAAGCAATACCTAACCTATCTCTAAAATATTTTCCCAAAATATCTTTATGGGGGCGCGAAGAAATTTGTTTTGGATATATTAATCCTGTTCTTATATCAGGTAAATTACCTTCAAATAATACTTGCATAATAACGCCATCATCCCAATGAAAATTAATTGTTTGGTTAGGAATCTTAGGTTGGAATAAACCAGGGTTATTTCTAATAGTATTGATGTGAATAGGTATATAAGCATCAACAGGCCGAGTATGGTTTTTAGGATTAAATCCCCAATTTAAACCAGCTGTTTTATGCATTTGGCCGTCAGCAGTCAAAAGAGTGATATTTGCCATATTGTTTATTAAAAGTATTTAATTATAAATTCATTTAGTGCAAAACCAATAGCTTTAGCAAATTTAGGAGGAACAGCATTACCGACCATTTTATATTGGTCTGTAACACTACCTGTAAACTCAAAATCATCGTCGAAAGACTGAAGTCTTGCAGCTTCTCTAACTGTAATACTTCTCGCTTGTTTAGAGTCTGGGTGGATATGACGTAGACCGTCTTTGTATAAATGAGCTGGTATTGTATTACTTGGTCTATTCCACTTTAAAACATGATATTTATGAATATTCGAACGCTTGCCAGTAATTTCAAAATACAAATCCTTTAATGATTCAACTGTCGCAAATTTGTTCTCTCCAACTTCAATATCTTTTGTAAGCATTTCAAAAGTTTCAATATCTCTTTTATTATGCATTCTTGGTTCATGATTGGGAATTTCACAAATATCATAAGTATGAGAAAAGTTTTTATTCTTTATTCTTATCGGCTCATTTAATGGATATAGTTTAGGTAAATCATTTAGAGCATCTTGAACTGTTGAAATACTTTTAGATTGATATTTAGGTAGGATAAAATTATAAAAGTCATCCAATGCAATTGATGGATTTTCTTTGATGATTTTTTTATTAACTCCTAAAATCACCATTCTTTTTCTTGCTTGTGGAACGCCAAATTTACTACAATCAATTAAAGCATTATTTCTTAAATCATCTGTTATTTCATAGCCACTTTTGGCAAATGCTTCAGTAATTCTCTCAACTATTGAAATACCACCAGGTTTTGCACTTAATAGACCAGGAACATTCTCGAAGATAAAAGCTTTAGGCTGAAAATGGTTTACGACTTTTATATAACTTTCAAAAAGAAAATTTCTATAATCATCATTCATACCCTTTTCGTCACGGATTCTACCTGCAATTGAATATGCTTGACAAGGTGGGCCACCAATCAATATATCAATTCCGTTTTGTTTTTGAATAATAGAACCTAATCCTTTATTTGTTCCATATATAGGATCATTATTCCATCCATTTATTAATTCATCTGTTCTTTGAATATCAAAATGAAATGTTATTTCATCAGCATTTTCATATTTCCATTTATTTTTTAATCGCTTAATTAGAGTCTTACGAGGCTCAATTTCCCACTCAACGCAAGCAAGTGTTTCATATAAATGAGTTTGCTCAAATCCATCAGATAATCCACCGCAACCTGCAAACAAATCAATTATCTTTATTTTCTTGGACATCATTTTTAATCAAATAAGTTAATAGTTTTTTTGCAATATGAAATCCTAATAAAGGTGGCACAGCATTTCCAACTTGTTTATTTTGTTGGGTTTTAGTTCCATAAAACACAAAGTCATCAGGGAATGATTGTAATCTTGCATTCTCCCTTATTGTTGGTACTCGATTGAATTTATAATGAAAATGGTTCCTATGCCCTGTATCTATCGTTTTTGATGGTTTATTACTATGATATCTTGTCCATGCTTCATTAAAAGTTCTACTATCACCAACCCCTTTTGGTAAATCTTTATGATTTCCTCCTTCAGGAACTTGAGAAATTACATTTATTACATGATTAGTATGTTTTGTTGCCACATGGTTAAATAAAATTTTAGAGCCATTTCTCATTCTCTTTTGATACTCGGTTTCTGCTTGTTTGTCATATTGATCTTGTTCATGTCCAAAATCGTTTTCCCTAGTTGGTAAATCAGAAATTGCCATTGATGTAGTGTTATACTTATCAGGGGTTAAAACTTCTTTTGGAAACTCAAATTTCCCAAACTTTTCGTTAAGACCAATAAAAAATATCCTTTTGCGAATTTGTGGCACTTCATAATCAGGGGCAAACAATACCTTAAAATTACTTGTAAAGTCTAAATTTTCAAATTCTTCAAGTATTGCATCTTTGGCATGACCGTTATAAAGTGTTGCAAGGCCAGGAACATTTTCTATAATTATGGCTTTTGGCTTTATTCTTTGTGCTAATTTGAAAACAGAATAAAATAATTTATTTCTATCATCATCCTTTTGCCTTGAACCCGTTAATGAAAAACCTTGACAAGGCGGGCCTGCTATGATAACATCTATTTCATGCCCTTTTATTTCATTTATTATATCTTCAATCGCACTATCTTGATGAAGGTCAGCTAATAAGATTTTTGAGTTTTTATGATTGGCTTTAAATGTTTCTAATGCTGCTTTATCATTATCAACACCCAATACAACATGAAACCCAGCTGATTCAAACCCAAAAGAAAATCCACCACAACCAGAGAAAAGGTCAACAACTTTAAATTTATTCTGCATTAAATTTTTACTTTTTTAACGATTTTACGATTACCTTTTATTTCTCTATAAATGGAAAGTTATAGTATTATTATGAAAGGTTATCAATTATTTTTCAAAATTGTTTTCAAACCCGATTTGCCCTGAAAGTGATGCTCCGTACGGAACAAAATCCGCATTTACACCCATTACCTTACAGGCTTCTGCAGCTACTCTGATAGAGTTATTGGTACTTCGCTCATCAGGGTATATATGCGCCATATTGGCTATGAAAAGATTTTTAGTTGAAGTCTCACTGGCAGGTACTTTCTCCGAAAAATTCAGGTCACAAACCGTTGCGGCTGTATTGGTTTTAAAAATGTACACATTTTTAATCCAGTCTTCAGAAAACTCAGGGTTAATGCGTTTCAATGGTGGAATCATGATTGCCTTTATTTCATCGTTACTCATCTTTGCCAGGTCTTCGCTCATAGCAAAGTAGCGGGACAAGTAAACAATATGCGAACCATTATACTGTTCTTTAGGAATAAAATTGGTGTGTTCAATTACCCCACCAAAAGGGAAGCCCTGGTCGGCCACGTTCATCCAATAAATATGGCTGAATGATTTTTTCAATTCAAGAATCGTACATACGGCTCCAAAGTATTCAATGCCATTCGCATCAAGCGGAGAGCTTTTAATCTTATCAAAATAAATTGACGGGATGGTCAATAGAAATTTATCGCCATCGTTGCCAATCTCTAAGTTTTTAGTCTTAATGCTTTTTATCTCGTTGTTCTCAATCTTAAATTCCTCTACCTGCTCGTTTTTGATTAGCTCTACACCCATTTCTTCCAATCTCTTCAGTAGCGCATCTATCAGCGTTTTCCAACTTCCCTGAATATAACCCAGACTTTCATCACCATCTTTACGGGAACCTAAGCGTTGCGCCATACGTCCTATCATCCACGACAAAGGTACCTGGTTGGCATAGGGGCCAAACTTAATGTTGAGCATGGGTTTCCAGAGTGCATCTGTAATGCCTTTACCCGCCCATTTATACAGCCAGTCTAAAGTAGATATTGACTCATTCTCTCTCCATTTGGCAAATTTGCCAAGAAAAATACTGGTTAAACCGAAGCGGATTTTCCCGATAAATCCAACAGGTTTAAACTTCAATAAGTCGATGGGAGAATTAAAATTATAAATCTTACCGTTTCTGAAAACCCCCATAGTTGTTTTCTTGTAGAAAGCTTTATCTGCTATTCCTAAATCATTTAACAACCAACGTAATTCGGCATCTTGTGTGAAAAAGTGATGGTAATAATATTCCAACTGGTTGCCGCCAATTTCAAAAGTATTCAGTAGTCCGCCAAATTTATCACTCCCCTCAATAACAGTCACTTTGATACCTTGTTTGGCTGCTATATAGGCCGCTGCCAGTCCGGTCATTCCACCACCTATTATATTTAATTTCATATCAGATGCTATTATGTCGATTATTTATTGAATGTTGATTGTTTGTTCTTTAATCACCTTGAACTGATTGTTTTCAAGTTTACCGATTTTCATGCTAAACTGCCCGATTGGTAAATCAGGCTTGGCAACTATGGCGTCAATCCGATTATTATAGAATCTTTGAGTACCCAAAAAGGTCGTAAACTTATTGGCTTGTGTCTCTAAAGGAAAGGCCAGACGATTTTTATCATTCGTAAAAATAGCATAATAACCGTCATATCTCGTGCCGAATGGAATAAAGGCGTTGTCAAGCTCAACATGAAAAGTATTGGAACCATCGGTTAATTTCACCACTTCGTTACCGGTATTCGCCACCTGATTTTCATAAAGCGCTTTGTTCATCAGGTCAATTTCTGCCGGCGGTGTGTAATTTTTAAAATGTACACGGCTTACCCAAAGTATATCGTTCACGTATTTCATGACACCCGGCACAAAGCCTGCGTAATTAAGCGGAGGAATAGGTAACCTTTGGTATTTCGTAATAGGTGCATGGTCATCCGGATTTCGGGAATTCTCAAAGGCATAATAATAATAACGTCCATTGTTTTTCCAGTTCAGGATCGTTGTGCCAAAGAAACGGCGACGGTTTTCAACATCGTCCCAACTCTCATAATAAGAAAACAGATTGAACAACAGACCTGCTACGATAGAAATCTGCATGTACTTTTTCCATTGGTTAAGAGGCAGAATATTGAACGAACTCAGATAGAGTATAATAAACAAAATGAGTGATACTGTTTTATAACGGCTGGCGAAAGCCTGCTCTAAACCCTGGCTTGCCCTTGAAACCGAAAAAGCAGCCCCACTTAAACCTACGAAAAGAAAGGCAGCCAATAGATAAAGGTTAAACTTAGGATACTGCATTAATCTCTCATACAAGCTATAAAACCAGTTGTGCATATTCTTTTTGGCTTTTTTCCAGAAGCGGTAATACAGGAAAGTAAAGAGCATCACTGCCAGCCAGCCTATCATCAAAACGCCTACTACAATGGCTACTACGTGCTTAAATGTAATATCATAAATCTGTACTGTGCTATCAATAGGAGAACCAAAGAAAGCAAAGAAATCACCCAGAATAATATGTGGGAATTTGGTGATATTAACCATCACGTCAGGTCTGATACCCGGTTTCTGGAAGTCATGAAAATATAACCAGAAACTAAAAATCAGAAACACAAAATACTGTATTTTCTCGCTTCTGGTACGTGCATATAATACCAAAGGAATAGCGGCAAGAAATGAAAACATACCATTGCCATTGGTAAACATCGCTAAGAAAAACAGTACATTGGCCAGATAAAAAGCCCATGCCTTTTTGTTGAATAAAAGCAAACAAAAGCCCCAGAGTCCAAAAATAATAACAGTATTAGGCTGTAAAGAAGTAATAGCCCAGAAGATATTTTCGATAGGTTGAGTATTGAAAATAATAAAGATAATTGGTACAAGGTAAGCCAGACCTACATTAATTTCCTTCAATAAACGATAAAAAACGAATGGGAGAATAAGCAGGTAAGATACGCCCATCAGCATCAATATCTTATAATTAACTTCGCCAAACACATGATAACAAAGTAAAGTACTTAGCCTGACATACACAATCCGATGCTCGCACATTTGCGAAAACAACAATGTCAGTTTTTCCCAAAAGGTGTTTTGCTGCATCCAGCTTGCCAAAAAACCTTCAATGCCATGCCAATCGTCGTTCCAACCAATATTGAAAGCATTTTTATATACAAAAACATAAAATGCAATGATTGGGGCTAAAATCAGAAAATATATACCTGCTTTATTTTTCATTCAAAAACCTACGTGTTTGTGTGATTAATTCCGGAATTATGTCATTCTAAAATGTTTCAACTGATTCGACATAATCCTGAAAGTGCGCTGCCGGAAGAAAATTAAAGTTTACCCGATAGGAGAGTACTGTAAAAACTAATATCAAAGCACTCAGAAAGGCCTGCATCAGGATTCCGAAGAATATCAATACAGCCCAGCTTGGAAGATAGCTGCTATAAATAAAAATAGTAATAATACCCACAATCGCCACTAAGATGAGTGATGAAATAGCAATTAATAACCGAACCGAAACCGTATCAATATAAACAGCTATGGCACTTAAACCATGGATAACCAAAGATGTATAATTCATTTTGGATTTACCGGTGTATCGCACCCCCCTTTCTAAACCAACCGATTTATATAAAAGCCTTGAACGGATAATACCCCCCGGATAATGGT
This sequence comes from Cyanobium sp. NIES-981, assembly GCA_943368815.1. Lineage (GTDB taxonomy): Bacteria > Bacteroidota > Bacteroidia > Cytophagales > Spirosomataceae > Emticicia. The sequence goes on along the minus strand of CALRLS020000221.1, from coordinate 286 downwards.
TCCAGATGTCGGAAACGTGTGTAACCTTATCTAAAACCTTTTTAGGTATTACCGAAAAATTACCGAAGTTTATCACTTTTCCTGTCAGGAAAATAAAGGCATACTTATAGATTTTGTAAAAAATCTTGAAGAAGAAACTCTCTTTTCGTTTTGTGCGGCGGGCAAAAACAATTTCTTTTCCACTAACTTTAGATGCTTCATCAAGCAGAATAGGCAGATGCCGGGGCTGGTCTTCTCCGTCAACATCCATTACCACAAAAAAATCATCGCTAGAATTCACATTCAG
>CALRLS020000220.1:0-8566 GCA_943368815.1 Cyanobium sp. NIES-981 | reverse complement strand
ATGGTTTTCTTTCCGGTATATGGCTTGGGGGCATTATTATTAATGGGGAATCTGCTCATTCAATATCTGTCTTTCAGAAACCTGAAAAAGCATGCGCGATTGACAGAAATGGATGGCGAAAAAATTTATATCGCACAGAAAGACATCCTGCCCTTTTCATTCGGAAATGCTGTATTTGTTTCAGAAAAAATCATTACTCATCCGGAGATTGGAAAAATCCTCTCACATGAATTTATTCATATCCGCCAAAAACATAGTATAGATATTTTCATGGCCGAGTTGGTAAGAATCATAGGGTGGTTCAACCCCTTTGCCTGGTTGCTTAAGAAAGCAATAAGCCAGAATCTTGAATTTTTAACAGATGCCGAGTTGATTAGCAAGGGTCTTGATAAAAAATCGTATCAATACTTATTGCTTCATTTTTCGGGCAACAGATCTTTTAGTTTAGTAACAAATTTCAATTTTTATTCACTTAAAACCAGAATCAGTAAAATGAATCAAAACAAATCAAACCAATTGCAGTATTCCAGGTTCCTGCTTTTTATTCCCATGATTTTAGTTCTGATGTTTGTGTTCAGTTGTATGAATGACCAGATGACTGACGAAGATCCAAGACCTGAAAAAATGGATGATGCCAAACTTAAGTTAAGCCTCAAAGAGCTTGTTATAAAACCTGATGCTAATAATCAGGATAAATTTCAGGCAATTGCCGATGTGAAATTTACCAAACTTAAGTTAAGCATAAAAGAGCCTGAGACAATGCTGGATGCCGTGAATGGAAATCTGTTCAAGGCGGTGGAGGATAACTCAATTATAGACCTGAAGTCGAAGCTTAAAGAGAAAACCTTAACACTAAGTTTCCCGACTGAAGATAACTATAAGCAATCTCTGCTTCTTCAAAAAATCAAAAAATCCTCACGTGAAGTAGTAGAGCAAATCCCACCACCTCCGCCTCCGGCTATGCCTGACAAACAATAATCAGTTATTTTTTTTGTAAATTGATTATTTCTGAATTTTACTCAGAATGTTTGAGGGAGAAGTATGGACTATTTCCGGGATGGATTAATTTCTGTTCCGGAAATAGTTGCTTAACTATTATGCCACAATGTATACTAAAGGCCACAAGGTTACACTATTTTATACAAGAGCACCATTTTTATACAAGAGCACCATTTCCTTCATCTTTACCCTAAAGAACCTTAAATCCACTTCGATTCTACAAACTTTTCACCAATATTCCCTCTGCTTTTATTCTTTCATTTAATGCCTTAGCAAAATCAAGCGCATGTGTTCCGTCGCCATGCACGCAAACAGTATCGGCTTTGATGGGTGCGACCTTGCCATCGGTTGAGATAACCGACTGCTCTTTTATCATTCTGATTACCTGATTCACAGCCGTTTCAGTATCTTCAATCATGGCGTTTGCCTGTGTACGAGGTGTAAGGCTGCCATCATTCTGATAGGTGCGGTCGGCGAAAACTTCGGAGGCTGTCGACAGCCCTATTTTCTCTGCTTCACTAATCAAAAAACTACCGGATAAGCCATAGAGAATTAAATCGGGCTGACTGTCTTTGGTTGCCTGCACAATAGCCTGAGCCAGTTTTTGGTCTTTTGCTGCCATATTATACAATGCCCCATGTGGTTTTACATGGTGTAGCCTTGCACCAAGTGCCTTCACAATATTGAGCATGGCCCCTATCTGATATACACATATATCATAGACTTCCTGCGCACTAAGTGCCATATTTCTTCTGCCAAAGCCCTGCAAATCCGGGAAACCCGGATGTGCACCTATAGCGACGCTCTTTTGCATCGCCAATGCTGCTGTCACCCGCATGATAGTGGCATCGCCTGCATGAAAACCACAGGCTATATTGGCTGAGGAGATATGGTTCATCAAGCCTTCATCATTGCCTATTGTCCAGGCTCCGAAAGACTCGCCCATGTCACAGTTCAGGTCTATGCTTTGCATACTTTTATTTAAAAATACTTTGGTTTAAAACTCTGATAGATGCTCTTAGCTTCTGCACCTCCATCTCTCTCAAAATCAGCAATTCTTCGGCCTCTGATTGGGTAATAAATTGAAATTGAATCTCGTCTTTTGCGCCACATTGTGCAAGAATGGGTAAATCTACCGAAACAACATTGCCTATGCGTGGATACCCTCCGGTGGTCTGGTGGTCAGCCATCAGAATAATGAGTTGTCCGTCAGGTAATAATTGTACCATACCAAAGTCAACTGCCGACGAAATCAATTCTATTCCGGTTTCAAGATTCAGGGCCTCTCCTGTCAATCTATAACCCATCCGGTTTGAGTTTCCGCTGATGGCAAATATATTGTTCTCCAATGATTCTTTACTTTCTGCCGTCAGCAATTCATACTCATTGCCTTTTATTAATCTGATAATCGGTAGTACCGGATAGGCCGGGCGCATTGAATAGGCTAACCATGGCATAAATTCAGGTCTGGTATGCCCCGGAATATCAATCTGATGACTGGCTTTGATTGTATTAAAACCCAGTAATGCGTTTGTGCTTTTACTTCCGAGCCATTCATTGACTGGCAGCCCTCCTTTGATGGCCACATAGGCTCTTTGTCCCCATAATCGTTTCCCGAATTTCAGGATACTTCCGGCCGATACCCGGGTACATTGCCAATTATTGATTGGCTGCGTTTCATTATTTTGATTCAGCAGAAAAGGAGAAAAATCAGCCCCTCCGATGGCAATAGTTGCCTCATGTTCAAAAAGTATCTCCGGACCCGGGAAGTGAACTTCAATAGCGGCTTCGTTCTCCGGATTCTGCAAAAGTATATTCAGCAATCGCACAGCCATCTCGTCCATCGCCCCGTTAGGATTAATACCCAGATAGCGAAAGCCGTTTCTGCCTGCATCCTGATAAGTAGATAATATGCCGGGTTTTGTGAATTGCATAAAGACTATTGAGTGATTGAGTGAATTAGTGATTGAGTGAATTCGTCTGAACTGTGCAATCAGTTAAATCAAAGTTCAGACAAACCTATTAAAAAACAAAAGCGTATCCGCTATATGTTTCTGCCAGTAGGGCCATTCGTGGGTGCCGGGGTATTCTTCATAAATATGCGGGATCTCATTTTCTACCAAAACCTGATGCAGTTGGCGGTTGGCTTCAATCAGTAAATCATCTTTGCCGCAATCAAAGCGGAAGAGTGGTAAAAGGCTTTTATGGGCTAATAGCCATTGCAGGGTACTTTCTTCTGCCAATACATTTTCTTTCAGCGTTGTGTCATCATTATTTTCTAAAAACTGCTGTATCTGAGAGAAATCTGTGATGGATGATAAGCCGGAAAAGCTCGTAAATACCTGTGGATATTTAGCTCCAAGCCGCATGGCACCATAGCCCCCCATTGATAAACCTGTGATAAACAAAGGTATATCAATATTAAGATTAGGTTGAATTTCGTAAATCAGGGCTTTGAGGTCTGATACAATCCAGTCTTCGTAGTTTTCAGTATGGTGGGGCAAATAAGCGCTTCCGTCACCGAAAAGGCCGTCAGAAGGCATTATTAGAAGCATGGGTTCTATCCGACCCTCATCAATTAATCTTTGTGCGGTTTTATGTACTCCCCCACTTAATGACCATGCCCAGTGAGACCCATAAACGCCATGTAAGAGAATTACAATGCCTTTAATTTCACCATCCGGCACAAAAAGTGTCACATCGGCTCTTTTTTTTAAGGCTTTGCTTTTTACTGTCACGTATCGAAGATTATCCCGTTCGTAGGCCGGGTCGGATATTTCTATGGTAAAAAATTCTGACATCAGGTATGCTTAATAAATCAATTGGCTAAAATAAAGAATAATTACGCACCAATCATTATTATCGGGTTATTTTCATTTTATGACCAAAATCATAAAAAAAGAGCAGAAATTTTACTTTATTTAGGTCAATTTTTCACATTCTATCTTTTTAAATAGACAGCGTATTTTATTGCGCCGGATTCTGCGAAGTGTTTGAAATTTAAATAGTCCTGATATAATGCTCTTACTACATCCCCATTCCGCAACTTCCCTGCCCTGTTTATACATATATCTGCTAATTACCTGAACTTTATCTTGTCTCTCTGATTTGTTCGATTTAATATTAAATTATAAAAAAAATGTCTCTGATAAAGGGCTCCGGCACGATTATACCAGAAATATTTTTGCAATTACCTCATGAAAAGAACATTAAAATACTATCGGTTTTTATGGATCCGGCATGACCTCCCTGCGGGTCTCTCCGTTTTTCTAGTTGCTTTGCCCTTGTGTCTTGGCATTGCCCTGGCTTCTGGCGCGCCTTTGTATAGCGGCCTTATGTCCGGAATTATCGGCGGGTTGGTCGTTTCTCTCATCAGTGGCTCTCAGCTTAGTGTTTCGGGGCCTGCTGCCGGTTTAAGCACTGTTGTTGCGGGGGCTATAATCGCCCTGGGAGATTTCCCTACATTTTTGCTGGCTGTTGTCATTGCAGGGGTGTTTCAGTTATTGCTGAGTGTTTTAAAACTAGGCTTAATCGTCAATTACTTTCCGTCTTCAGTGATAAAGGGTATGCTATCAGCGATAGGACTCATTCTTATTTCAAAACAAATACCGATTCTATTAGGCTATGAACAGGCTCATTTCTGGGAGAGTCATTTTTTTAGTCTGTTTTCGAATGAACATACCGAGAGCATTGCTACACAGGCCAATACGGGTGCAGTCCTGATTTCGGTTATCTCGATAGCGCTGCTTTTAGGACTGCCAAGGTTACATCTCAAAATTTTTAAAAGTATTCCAGCCCCATTAATTATCGTTATTATTGGTATAATGATGGCCTATCTTTTTCAGCTATTTATACCTGATTTGCAAATGAAACCCTCCCAACTTGTTGCCATTCCCGAAAACATCATTGCCCATATTCAGTATCCTGCATTTTCAAAACTATTCAGCGGCATTGAGGTATGGAAAATAGGCTTAACCATTGGGCTTTTAGCCAGTCTTGAAACGCTGCTAAGTATTGAAGCAGTTGACAAACTGGATAGACATAATCGTATCACACCTGTAAACAGAGAATTATTTGCTCAGGGAGTAGGAAATATTTTATGCGGATTATCCGGGGCAATTCCAATGACAGCCGTGATTGTGCGCGGGGCTGCCAATATTGATGCAGGTGCAAAAACGAAGTTCGCAGCATTTACGCATGGTGTTTTTTTGCTTTTGGCTGTAGGTTTAATTCCTTTTTTATTAAACCGGATTCCCTTTGCCTCGCTGGCAGCAATCTTACTTTTAACAGGTTATAACCTCACGAAACCCAAGCTGTTTAAAGATATGTGGAGCCTTGGGCTGAAACAGTTTTTGCCTTTTATATGCACAATCGTAATAATATTGTTTACCGATTTACTGGTTGGTGTAGGGATTGGCCTTTTAATAAGTGTGTATTTTATTATTCAGAATAATTTCAAAGCAGAATATAAAATTACTGAAAACACCCAACAGGGAATACCGCATCACTATATTAAACTCAATACGAATGTAAGCTTTTTAAACAAAGTAAATTTAAGAAAAGCCCTTGACCAGATTGAAGAATATAGTGTACTGACCATTGATGGCAGTGAATGTAATTTTATAGACTATGATATACTGGAAGCCATCAGTGAATTTAGTAATAAGGCCAAGGACAAACATATTGACTTAGAACTGAAAGGCATAAAAAAGGTAGAGATTATAGCAGTGCATTAAGCATCGTTTCAATCTATTAAAATACAATTACCCCCTTGGCATTAAGGCCCATGTGCATATCCTGAAAGGCCTGATTCAGGTCTTCGAGAGCGTAGGTTCTGGTTACCATCTTGTCCAGAATCAGGTCGCCTTTCTGGTAGAGTTCCTGCAGGATAGGGAAATCTATTTGCGGACGGGCTTTGCCGTAGAGTGGATTAATATAGATTTTATCCCATTCAAAGAGGTTCATATCAATGTTGATTTCCTGCTCAATGCCACTCACCTGCACTGCCATACCGGCATTGCGTATCATTGCCAATGGAGCTGCGCCCAAGGCCGGAATTGCAGTACACTCAAAGGCATAATCTGCGCCACGTTGGGTGAGTGCCTTTACTTTCTTTGCTGCCTCTAACAAGCCAATATCATCTTTTGATGCCAGAATAGTATCCGTAGCGCCATATTCCACAGCCATTTCCAGACGGGAAGGATTAATATCAATAGCGATAATTTTTGCAGCTCCAGCAATCCTTGCGCCTTGAATGACGTTCAGGCCTACTCCTCCCGTTCCCAAAACCACAACCGATGAGCCAGCTTTTACTTTGGCGGCATTGACCACCGAGCCATAGCCTGTCATTACTCCGCAACTGATAATAGCAGCCGAAGAGAAAGGTATATCCACGTGGATTCTGACACAGGCAGCCTCACGCACAAGGGTATACTCTGACATAGTGCCGAGACTAAAAGACCGCTCAATGGGCTTATCATTCAAAGTAGATGCCTCTAATCGGGCATGACCACCTGAAACCTTATTGCCAGCAGTAACCGGAGAATTGACCTCACAGATATGCTGATTACCCTCCTGACATTGAAAACACTGATAACAGGGAATAGCCCAATTGAGTATTACCTTATCTCCTACCTGCAAGCCTTTCACTTCCGGGCCGACTTTTATTACAATTCCTGCACCTTCATGCCCCATGATGAGTGGCTTGCCCCAGGATTGAGAATCCCAGTCTGTATGGCAGATGCCAGCGGCCTGTATCTGTATCAGCACCTCGTCCCCTACCGGAGTGTCATCTATTTCAATGGTTTGAATGGAAAAATTTCCTTTTCCGTCTGCAATAGCGGCTTTGGATTGTAGCATGCGGTTGTTATTTTTTCAAATATAGGAGAATTTTGGAGTTTTGAGTTGATAATAGTATAAATAAGGTGAGTTCAATAATCTAAATCCCGTAGGGATGATGACTTATAATCCATAATTTACTAGTCGAACTCACGTTATAAATATTAAATTGAGTTGTTCTAAAGAGGGTTTTAACTAATGTCATTGTTCCACCCTCACAAACCTAACCAAATCCCCTGCCTTCAAAAGAGCAGGGTTCTCAGCGTACATATCAAACAAAGGCAAAGAAGTTCTCCCAATCAATTGCCATCCTCCGGGGCTTTCAAGGGGGTAAATCCCTGTTTGTTTGCCTGCTATGCCTACACTTCCAGCTGGTACTTTGGTTCTTGGGGTCGATTTCCTTGGTGTGGCTATTCTTTCGTCCATGCCTCCTAAATAGGCAAAGCCGGGTAAGAAGCCCATCATATATACACGATAAGTAGCGGCAGTATGTATCTCTATTACATCTTCTATACTCAGTTGATTATGCGTTGCCACAATGGCTAAATCTTCTCCATCATATACAACAGGAATCTCAATCAGACCAGGCTCTTCTGTTTCAGTTGTTTCCAGATTCATCAGGGCTGTTGCCAGATAATCTTCTATTATCGCATAGGCAGTATTGGCATGAGGATAGGCATTCCGTACCTGTATTACATCATAAAAGACTGTCAGAGAAGCGTAGGCAGGAACGGCTTCAATATAGCCTGCAAATGGATATTTATTAAAATAATCAAATAGCCGGGCAACAATCGTATTGATTCCGGCATCAATTACAGCACCGAAATCAATAGTGATGCTTTTGTCACTGAGAGGGAATATTTTATATGGTGGTTTCAAAAGAAAATCTTTTATGTCCTTTGCAATTGTTCGCGATTATCTATCACAAATTTGTCTTTTGCTATTTCTTCTACGATCTCCATTGCTTTAGTTAGTCGATGCAAAATTATGCTGTACTAATTGGCTTAAACTAAATCATAAGCATTGAAAGTTAGCAAATTTTGGCTAAAGCCAATTGGATAGACATTTTCCTGTTACCCCCATTTGAAAATGGGCGGACGCCGCGCGGGGCTAGTGATTAAAAATTCACCAAATCAATTGCCTCCTGCTTTAGCTGGAGGAATGTAAAATTACACCATCCTAATTGGCTTTAGCCAAATCATAAACGTTGATTTTTGGAAAACTTTGGCTAATACCAGTAGTGTGAAAAAGTTTTTATTACCCATTCATCAATTCCAAAGCCTTAGCTATATCTGCTGTTGGCAACTGGCAGGTTTTGTCATAACAGACATATATCATTGTTTCACTGCTTTTTGCGGTGCGGTTCTGCAATAATGGTAAGTCAGATGTTTCCCTTGTACCGACATATACTTTGTTTGGGGCGTAGGTTTCGTCTAAAATCGCCCTTACATTAAGCGCATCACTGCCTACTATGGCTACTTCTGCTGTTGGTTTTACGAATTGGGTAGCAAAGGTAGACCAGTTGGTTAACCATTGCACTTCGGTCAATACCAGTTTTTTCATTTTACTCAACATGAGTCTGGCAATGTCTATAAAATCCTGACGGTCGAGAATCAGCCCCAGATTATATAAATTGCCTGCCATGATAGAGTTTGATGCCGGAATCACGTTGTCGAACAATTCTTTTTTACGGGCAATCAACTCTTCACCCTGGCTATCAGTAAAATAG
>CALRLS020000219.1:0-8575 GCA_943368815.1 Cyanobium sp. NIES-981 | reverse complement strand
GTAGATGTAGCAGGTATATGAGATGAAAGTTATTACCCTTACCTGGGGAGGTCTCTGACACAGTTGCAGATATTTTAGAAGCAACAACCCTTGTAGAGATATAAGATTAATGTCAGAGAAGTCGGCAGAGGTCATAGTACTTCAAACTTTTTTTTGAGGGAAGGACTGAACGTAAAGAGTCTATAAATTTTGTTTTACTAATGGAAGAGCGAAGAACGCAGCCAACCTTATTAACAAATAAGAACTACCGGCATGAAGTAGGGGTGGAACCCCGAGGTATTGCAGGAGAGCGGAGCTATTCCAAGGCGGAAACAGAGGGAAGAGACGAGTTGAATTCTTATTCAAAACTTAGTAACTTTACGTACCGGCCTATGCCGAACGGCACGTAGGGTGGTGTGAGAGGACAGTAGGTGAAATAATCACCTACTTCCTACTCGATTAGAATTACTTAAGATTAGCTGATTAAAAGAATTCCAAAAGATATCTGGTGCTTTAACAAAATCCTAACAATACCATTGATACTATCATTGATCTAAAAAAACATCTCCTTCACCGTATTCATTCATATTTAGGACATATTTTTTACCTCTTTCTAAACGGTATTGTTTTTCAATTTTGGTGCTATTAATTTTTATATAAATATCCGAATTTTCACAACTCAATTTGTTGGAAGCATCAAAGTCTAAGTATTGGGTATAATAAGTTACATTATCACACGAAAGTGAGAAGTTCACACCGCTTTTATTGGCATTCCTTAAAAAAACAAAACTATTATCTTCAACATAGGAAGACGAATCGGCTGATGTACTATCAGATATTTGCATATTTGTCGAATCTAAAGCCAAGGCAAAAGAATCAACTAAGGTGGCAGTGGAATCAGCATAGGCAAGTGTCGAATCATCAACATAATTTGAATTCATGACGGCAGTAGCGGTGGTATCGACAGAACTATTTTCGTAAGTATTAGAATTCTTTTTTGAAGGCCAAATGATATATACTAGTATTCCAAAAATAGTTATAAATATAAATAAAGTTGAACAACCGCTATTAGTGGATTTTGGAGGCTTTGGGCCACTTACATTAGAGTCAGGCTCAAACTCTCCAGTGTTAGGATTGAATCTCATAGTTATTACAAATCAAGCATTCAGAGTCTTTAGAAGAACGCACACCAAACCATCTCAAAATGCTTGGTCGATTCGCTACAAATTCTAATTTATTCCAGTTTTTATATGTTTTTTCGCGCCTATTCGCCCAAATATAATAATCAGCAATTAAATCTTCTTCTAGAGTTGAAATCCCAGATTCTAAACCTCTTGAAAGTTCTACTAAACTCAATTTTATTATAAAGTTACATATTGGCGCAATGTCAGATGAAAGACCTACTTGAATTACTGCTTCTTTATCTTCCTCGCTAACGTAATCAGGAGAATCTCTTTCAACTTGCCTTTTATTTGATTTTTCGTCTTGTTCATACTTAAAAAGTCCTTTTCCTATTAAGCACGCCAAGCATGGTGCTTCAATGTCACCACCTCTTAATCTAAAAACATCACCACCTTCCGCTCTTGTAATTGCCCGACCGAAAATGACTCTTTTCTTTACTTCCAAAGCAATAGAGTTTATATTACTTCTGCTACGATTTTCGTCAGTTACACAAATTACTAAATCTGCTTTGCTACATTCTTCTTTTAATAAGGATAAATGATTATTGATATCAATTTCAAAGGTCTGAACATTTGCATAAGGGTTTTTTAATAGAATAGAATCCTTAATAGCATGAGTCTTAAATCTTCCTAAATCATATATTCCACAAGTATGTCGTGAAATGTTGGAAAGTTCTATCCTATCAAAATCGAAAAGAGAAAACATGCCCACACCTGCTTTCGCTAATTCTAATGAAATGTATGAACCGAAGCTACCTAATCCAACAATGACTACTTTTTTTTGACCTAACACATCAGTTTCTAATAAGCCTTTACTACGTGAATAAAGTTCGCTTTTAGAGGGTACATATGATATTACGCATTCTGTATTAGTACCATCTTTTTCAATCTTGAATCCTTTTTTAAGTATTACTGAGTCAGTTTTACAAAAAAATAAAACTAATGTTTGTTTATCTTCGGATAAATCTATTGAAAGATGGGAGGAAAAAGTGCTATCATTCCACTCTTCAACGCTTAAATTAACTAATAAAGCAATTGACGGATAACCCGTTGGAGCAACCTTGGGTAGCGATGAAAAGACGTGAAATACATTTTCATTTCTCCATTCAAAAGCAACACCCTTGAACGGCTTCTTATAATCTTTTAATAATTCAACAATTTGTTCCTGATATATATATACTATCGGTTTCATATGTATTATGATTATATAGCAAATCCATCTTCTGCAATAGACGTAATTGTAGTTCCATCCGCAACTTCAGCAGGATTAGATGCAACAACCAATTCTCCAGTTCTCGGGTCAAAGATTACTTCATTTCCGGTATCTGCAGAAGATTTATTGATTGTTTGTAATTCTTCAGTTATTGACCGATTATCTCTTTTTTGTGCCATTAGCTTATTTGTTTTAAGTTAACTATTAACTATTTAAAAATTCATCAATGTCTTCACCTGTCCTCAAATGACCTTCATAGGCTTCTATCCAAATCCTAACTTTGAGGACTATTCTATAAAGTGTAACATTTGGATTCCAATTTTCAGCTTTATAATGGCAGATTTGGACATCACCGTTTGATGGAGATAATGTATGCATAGCGTGGCTTACTTCGGTCATAGCACTACCATCATACTTTTTTAGAGGCTTAGGTAATGTCATAAAAACTTCTGGCAAGGAATTTGGATAATCTAGTGGTAATTCAATCCTGATTCTGTAAACTTTTTTTGAATTACTCTGCAGACCCAAATCGACGTAAGGATTATCGGTATTAAGACCTACAAAAACAAATCTCTTTGGAAAATAGGTTTGTAAAATCCTTCTTTCTTGTTCAATCCTTGTTGGGTTAATAGTCATTTTTAATCAATTAATTGATGTTTGATATGGGCGTAAATTTCTGAAGGTGTAAACTTTCGTTCAGCCGTAATGAAATTTTTATTTTTCTCACTTTCAATAAATGGCAGGTAGTCAGGGTAGTTACTAGGGAAAATGACATTTTTGCCATTTTCTAAGCTAATGGTGAGAGTACTATTGGTTTCTTTATCGAGATACATTCTCGCCTTTCCAAAGTCTTCCTGAAGATATTCAAAAATGACTTTTAAATCATTTTGGCCTTCTTTTGTTGAAAGCCAGGAGTTTTCAGAAAAGTTAGCTTTTATCAATGGAGCTTCATCTAATGTTGTTGTTAGTAAAAAATGATGATTGGGCTTGAGAGTATCAGGAACGTGAATCAAATCTTTGCTAAATACTTGATCAACGTCAGATCTAATAGGACTTTCACTTTCTAAGATAACCCAGGCAGTATGTTCATGATTATTATTGTCATTTTTTCTAAACATAAAGCCATTTACTGTAGTAGCCTTCTGTCTTATGTTTCCAATAACTAAGAAGAACTTACCTAAATTATAATTATTGATTGCTCTTATAACGGTGTTAACATCATGGCCACTAGGCTCCGCTAAACCCATTGTATGATGTGAATGCCATTCTCCAATATGTTGAAGACCATGCCTTTCTCTTAATGATTTACCCATTATTTTCAGATACTCTATATCTTGCTTGAAAAAACCCCAATCTCTATAAGATTTTGGCCCGGGACCAATAGCATATTGTATAACTGGAAAACCGGAATAAGTCCAAAAACCAAATAAGTCTCCGCCTGTTTCTATGTCCGGATAATCTAAAATACATCTTGAGATAAAATCAAGTTCAGAGCTATACACTATTGCTTTAGAATTCATTCTAATACTAATATTTAAACTATTTTATTTAGAAACTTTTTTCCACCAATAAACTCTGCATGTTTCACATTGATATTGTTGATGACTATTTTGTTTATCTGGTGTTGGGTACCCATTTCCACCACATTGATTACATTTCAATGGTACGATGGCGTCAATAGATAAACCACTTGCTGTAAATATTCCACTACCACCAGCCATATCTAATAAAATTCCAAGAAATGTTGCAATCCTCCTTGATTTTATTCCTCTGAACTCTATTTTTCTACCAGTCCATTTTGAACCACATTTGCACTTATATATTAAAATATCCCCTTTTTCCTCTCCTTCAATATACAATCCACAAAAATTACATTTGGTTATCTGCTTCATATTTTACAGATTAAAATGTGAACTAAGTCAAAAAATTATTTAATATTACTTTTATCAAAATTACTTGCTCATCTAATAGTTTAGAGAATTTGTATAAGTTGCTGATTATTAATTAATTATAGTATTGAACTTAATCAGAGATAATTTTATACAAGTTTCAAATGATTTTCGGGAAATCAAAATATTTGAATCGATATTTATTTTAAGGCACCTTTTGACTGTAAAACATAAGGATCACTTCCATAAAAAGTTTATTTGGTTTTGAAAAACATAAAATCATATCTCTCAGGCATTGGTCTCGACTGGTTTCTGGGTGCCATTATCATCATGGCCATATTGGCTTATTATTTTCCTTCTTTTGGGTTAATGCAGAAGCCTGTTTCATTGGAAGAGATAGCCAGCTATGGCGTATCGGGTATTTTCTTTTTTTATGGGCTGAAACTGAGCACAGATAAATTGAAACAAGGATTATCTAACTGGAAAATGCACATTGTGATTCAGGTCACAACATTTGTCTTATTCCCTCTTATTGCGCTATTAATAAAACCTTTGTTTGGGGGAGATGACCAGAACCTCTGGCTAGGCATATTCTATTTGGCTGCTTTACCTTCTACGGTTTCTTCGTCGGTTGTGATGGTTTCAATAGCGAACGGCAATATCCCTGCAGCTATTTTCAATGCCAGCATCTCAAGTCTGATAGGTCTGTTTATGACACCGCTTTGGGTAGGGCTGTTTATAGTAGCAGATGCAGGTAATTTCGATGTCTGGAGTATTATAGGTAAGCTTTGTCTGCAAGTGTTAATGCCCTTAATTATAGGGATGCTACTCAACAGGCGTTTGGGCTGGTTTGCGGATAAATATAAAACCGCCTTGAAAACCTTTGACCAATCTATTATTCTGATAATCATCTATACATCATTCTGTAAATCTTTTGCTCTGAACCTGTTTAAGGATTTATCATTTACAGAACTCCTTTTGCTGATGGCAGGTTTAATGGCCTTGTTTTTTGCAGTGATACTTATTACCAATTCTATAGGAAGAGCTTTGGGCTTTAGCAAAGCAGATAATATAACAGTCATGTTCTGTGGCTCTAAGAAATCTTTAGTGCATGGCACAGTAATGTCAAAAGTACTTTTTACTCAAAGTAGCATTGTGGGTATTATTCTTTTACCACTGATGATATACCATGCCTTGCAATTGATTGCTGCAAGTGTAATGGCGCAGAGGTTTGTAAAGTAAGTCCTTTTGTATGACGATTTTTTAAATCGTTTGTTCGATGTTCGCATACAAATTCAGCGAAAAATAGGATTGAACTACAGTTTTTTTTATATTTGATTAGTAAATAAAGTAAAGCTATGTTAAAAGCTACAGAACCAATAAGATTGCCTCATACGCTCGCTGAATTTATAGATTGGGAAAGTAATGACGGCTTTAAGTATGAATGGAATGACGGTGAGTTAATTAGATTTTCAGGAATGAAAAAGAAACATTTGAAACTAATTAAAAAATTAAGCAGGTTATTCGCAACAACCAAAGCTTATAAGAATGGTGGTGAATTAATTTGTGAACAGGATGTAATGTTGACGGGAATTCAGTTAAGAAGACCTGATATGGGTTATTTTAGTAATACACAGATAGAGAGCGACGAGGAAGCAATACCAGCATTTTGCATAGAAGTTATTTCAATGCACGACCAGATAAATGATGTAAAGAAAAAATTAAAAGAGTACTTTGAACACGGGGTACAAGTTGTTTGGATAATTCTTCCGGACGAAGCGATGGTAGAAATATATACTTCGGTAAAAGATGTGAAAATCTGTATGGGAAATGATACTTGTTCAGCCTCTCCGGTTTTAGAAGATTTTAATATTGAGGTAAACGAGCTACTTCAATAATAGTAAGACTTATAAAAAAAGCCTGTCATCGTTAAAAATGACAGGCTTTTGCATATATAACAAAGTTATAATCATAGAACAGATGCCCTCACACCCCTTCAGGGGCCGGGGGTTTAAGCCACCGTAGAAGCAATGCTTGAGCTTAAATACTCACGATTCAAACGGGCAATGTTCTCCAGAGAAATCTCTTTCGGACACTCAATAGCACATGCACCGGTGTTTGTACAAGAGCCGAAGCCTTCCGCGTCCATTTGTGCAACCATATTAATAGCTCTTTCTTCGCGTTCCGGTTGGCCTTGCGGTAAAAGGGCTAATTGAGAAACTTTAGCAGATACAAAAAGCATCGCTGAGGCATTTTTACAAGCTGCTACACAAGCACCGCAACCAATACAAGCGGCAGCTGCAAATGCTTTATCAGCCTCCTCTTTCGGAATCGGAAGATTATTTCCGTCCTGTGCATTACCTGTGTTCACAGAAATATAACCACCTGAAGCAATGATACGATCAAATGCACCCCTGTCTACCACTAAATCCTTAACAACCGGGAATGCCGTTGCTCTCCATGGCTCAACCACAATCGTATCACCATCTTTGAAGCTACGCATATGTAACTGACAGGTAGTAACCGCTTCTAATGGGCCATGCGGGCGACCATTGATATACATAGAGCATGCTCCACAGATACCTTCCCGACAATCATGGTCAAATGCGATAGGTACTTTGTCTTCTGAAACCAGACGTTCGTTCAGTACGTCAAACATTTCAAGAAAAGACATATCTTCAGATATACCATTCACCTGGTAGGTTTCAAGGCTACCGTTAGTTTTTGCATTTTTTTGTCTCCACACTTTCAGTGTGAGGTTCATATTACCTTCTGACATAATCGTAAATTTTTTATAATCACCCCTGCCGGGGCAAGGAGTTTATTTATAACTACGTTGCGCAATTTTGATATTTTCGTATACCAGAGGCTCTTTATTCAAAGTCCATTGGCTATCACCTTCATATTCCCATGCGGCTACATACATATAGTTTTCATCATCACGCATTGCCTCACCTTCTTCGGTTTGGTATTCTTCGCGGAAGTGTCCACCACAAGACTCATTTCTGTTCAGGGCATCCATACACATCAGTTCTCCTAATTCAATAAAGTCAGCTACACGTCCGGCTTTATCTAATTCAGGATTAAACTCATCGGCATCTCCCATTACACGTAAATCAGACCAGAATTCTTTCTTCAAGGCACGAATCTCTTCAATCGCCTCTTTCAGTCCTTTTTCATTACGAGCCATACCACATTTATCCCACATGATTTTGCCGAGACGTTTGTGGAATGATTCAGGAGATTGCTTACCCTTAATCGTCAGGAATTTATTGATTCTTTCTTTTACCGAATTTTCAGCTTCCACAAAGGCCGGGTGGTCGGTAGGAATCGCTTTCGTACGGATTTCACCTGAAAGATAAGAACCGATAGTATAAGGAATTACAAAATAACCATCAGCTAAACCCTGCATCAGTGCCGATGCACCCAGACGGTTGGCACCGTGGTCAGAGAAGTTAGCTTCTCCCAAAGCATATAAGCCAGGTACGTTTGTCATCAGGTTATAATCAACCCAAAGCCCACCCATTGTATAGTGAACGGCCGGATAAATACGCATCGGTACTTCGTATGGGTCTTCGCCTGTAATCTGCTTGTACATATCAAAGAGGTTACCGTATTTCTCTTTCACTACGGCTTTACCCATTGTTATGATTTCTTCCTGTGTAGGGTTATGATGTCCTTTCTTATTTGCTTCAATTTTACCGTAGCGGTCAATCGCATAAGCATAATCAAGATACACTGCCATTTTAGAAGTACCCACACCATAACCTGCATCACAACGCTCTTTAGCGGCACGAGAGGCAATATCACGAGGTACAAGGTTCCCGAAAGCAGGATAACGACGCTCTAAATAATAATCTCTTTCTTCTTCCGGTATCTCATTAGCCGGACGATTGTCATTTTGTTTCTTAGGTACCCAAATACGCCCGTCATTACGCAATGACTCTGACATCAGGGTCAGTTTTGACTGATGGTCGCCCGATACCGGAATACAGGTCGGGTGAATCTGTGTAAAACATGGGTTGCCAAAATAGGCACCTTGTTTGTGGGCCTTCCAGGCTGCCGTCACATTACTACCCATCGCATTGGTTGAGAGATAGAAAACGTTACCATAGCCACCTGTACATAATAACACTGCATGACCGAAATGACGCTCTATTTCTCCCGTAATCAGGTTTCTTGCTATAATACCACGAGCTTTACCGTCAATTACTACCACCTCTAACATCTCATGGCGGCTATACATTGTTACTGTACCGATACCAACCTGACGTTCCAAACCTGAATAAGCGCCTAATAATAATTGCTGACCT
>CALRLS020000218.1:0-8580 GCA_943368815.1 Cyanobium sp. NIES-981 | reverse complement strand
ATTGTTTCGGCAGAGTTACGAGTGGGGTTGCCCAAAGTAATGTTAGGGAACTGTGTCGCCAGAGAAACCTCAGATACCCCTTGCACTTAAAAGGCCATTGCAGCATACTCTGAGGGAACTGGAATATTGTATTTTTTATTGATACTGTTGAAAAATAGCTGTTCTAGTATAAAAAACTTTAGTAATAATTTTTATTTGTAGGATATGTTCTCTGTCATCTTTTGGTAATAATTTCAAGATTATAGACTCCACATTCAGAAAATACTACGCAATTAAATACATTATTCGCCTTCAAAGCTTTTTTAAATTTGATAAATGATGGATATTCTGAACAACCTTTAGTAACAATAATTCTTATAAAAGATTTTGAATCATTAAAACAAACGATTTTGCTTGCTTTGAAATAGCTAAAAATTCTGTCCCTATTGTAAATATCATTTTTTAAATTATCCCTAGTTGATAATAATGAACGATAGTCATTCTCAGAGAAAAAAATGTCAATTATTCGAATACCATTATAAACTGTATCCTTACCAATAATAGAAAAAAAAGACTCATTTCTCTTCAAAAAATAAATTTTGATTTTGTTAGCTTTTTTAACTTTGAAAAAATCTATTAATTCTTTATTATCTACATTTGCAAACTCAGGGATACTTTTATAATTTACGAATTTGTATTTAATTTCATTATTTTCAAATAGCAATTTTGAGTAATACTTTGGAATTTGTCCGAAGGTACAATTTGAACAGATTAGCATCAAAAACAGTAATTTTATTCTTGCGTTTCTCATTTTTTATCAATTAAATTTCCTCCAACAAAAACATCTCTTGGACCAGACATATTGGTTGGTTTATTGTAAGTATTTACTCCATGATAATCCCTTATCTCAACCCCTATAATTTCTCTATTATTGCTTTCGCTATAAATATATTTGTTAAAGATAATACTTTGTCTATTTTGGAACTCTTTCTTTGAAATTCTATCCAGTGTTCCTCTCAAACCTAGAGCATCTCGCCATAGTCGTAGTACCGCACCTTCCTGCAACTTACCTGACCAAACACCTTCATCTATATTGTTTCGGCAGAGTTACGAGTGTGGTTGCTCAAAGCAATGTTAGGGGGCTGTGCCGCCAGAGAGAAAAGCAAAAAAACGCATATTTTTAATCCTAGGGCGGTATCAGACTTTGTTGATATAAAAATTAATTATTCCGATGGAGATAAAGAGTTTTTTAGACTCTACTATAATCATGATGAAGGAAAGTATTTATATGGTTACTCTCAGGATTATAAAAATGACTCTTTGTTTACTTTAATTGAAGCTTACCTGAGAAATCCTTCAAGCTCATAGATTTGAGTACGCACAGGAGATTTCTGAGGTGCCTGAAAGATTTTCTTAATTGAACCTCTTTAGGATAGTTTCTTAATCGGTTGGCAGTCCATTATAGTAAATCCTGTTATTTTCACACATGAAGCTAAAAGTCTCCAAAGAATCTTTATTGTCATTTTTATAAAGTGTAATGATAAGAGAGTTTTTCTCTTTAATTATCCTGTCGCCTTTATTAGCCACACGAAACAATTGATACACTCCACCATCTACAAATTTTTTATTTTCTTTTGTATTCTCAAATACCCATTCCCTATTTGGGCCATCATGCCATAAAGAATCAATCTTAATATTAAATTCTTTAGCTTTTAAGGTAGCATTGTATTCAGAACAATGAATATCAAATGTGCAACCCGTCAGAAAAATTAAGCATACTATGAGTGCTCTTTTCATACCCATTTAAAAACTTTTCTTCTGCACTTCATCATGGTGTTTGAGGTAGAGAGGTAGTGCTGCTGAACCATACCAGGGGTAAATTTCAACATCCAGGACTTTGGCTTTGATGGCCGGGTCGGTTTCTAAGAGCGACATTGTTTCTTCAGGTGTTTTGGTATTCAGGATAAAAATGCCGCGATAGGTTTTGTCGTTTTTGCCAAGCGGCCCTGCTACTATCAGTTTACCCATGGTTGTCAGCCTGCCCATATTCGTCATATGCCCTCTGAAAACGCTGTCTAAAACTGCTTTATCTGCTGTGGTATTGCTTCCGGTTTTCAGTATTACGAGTGTATACATCTTCATGCCATACTCATCGGCACCCATTGAATCGGCTAATGCCTGCTTGAATTTCGGATTTGTATTTTGGGCTTTTGCTGCAAGAGCAAAGGCCAATAGAAATATGATGAGTAGCGTTTTAGGCATGATAAGAATAGGTTTTACAAAGTAAATATTGAAAAAATACTATTGAGAACCTAGAAATAATTGAGGGAATTAGTGTGAAATTTTACTGATTGTATGACAGCCGAACAAGACTAACACCATTTGAAAAATGGTGTTACAAAAGAACTCCCCTTTAGGGGCTGGGGGCTATTGGTAATTATAAACATAAGTCAGATTATTATCTTCCAAAACCTCGGTAGGATAACCCTGAGCATCGTATTTAAAAGTACGTTGAAAAACATATCGCCCTGTGGCTTTGATAACATTATTGGGGCTTTTGTTGAATGCGCTTATCCATTGTGGTCGCTGGTTGATTATGTAATAAGGGTTCACCTTATCATCATATTCATAGTGTGCCACTTCTCCGCTGGGGTCTTTTATACTAATGATATTGCCTTTGCTATCGTATTCAAACTTTGTAATAGAGGTATTAGCGCCATTGATATTAAGCTGTTGCTCCACCATGCCTTTGGCATTATAGATAAATTCGGTAGATGAATTAAGCCTGACAATCCTGCTGAGTTGTCCGCTTTTATTGTATTCAAATGTTTCTTCTGATTTCATACCCGATGCCGGATTACATAAGGCATAAGTACTTGAATACATACTGCGCAAAGTAGTTTTCAGCTTACTAATTTGCCCGCCTGAATACTCATAGGTATATTCGTCAGTAGGGTTGGTTTCGCAGAAGGTATAGGCGTTTTCTTTAACAAGTAAATCTTTGTCAAACTCAAAAGTATAGTACGGTTTATTATTGACCGTCACGCTGGTAAGTTTTTTTCCTGATATACCAGGCGTTAATGGGTCGGGATAATCTTTTTTGCAAGCTAAACAAAGGGCAAACAAAAATAAGATAGCAAGTTTTTTCATTGTCTTTGAATTATGTGTGCATGCAGAAGTCAATACATACAAATTTACCAAAAGACAATGAAAAAACTTATTTGGGAAAAAATTTTTATGATTTATCGGTAAGATTTTTTCAACGGACAAATCAAAACCTGCCAGAATCTATTTCCCCAACTTCTTCAATACATTTTTACCACCATTATTATTAGGGTTGAGCTCAACAGATTTCTGATACATTTTTATGCCTTCTTCTTTATTGCCGAGTTTCAATAGCGCTTCTCCCATACTATCATAAACATTCCAGCTATCAGGATAGAGCGCTACGTTTAGTTTGAATAGTTCAAGCGCTTCTTTTACTTTGTCTGTACTCATTACCCGATAGGCCCAGTCGTTGAGTTCGTTTTCGTCCGGCATGAATGCCGGGTCTTTTTTACGGGCTTCTGCTATTACCTGTGTGGCTTTGTCGTAACCCCTTTTGTTGAGTTCTACCCTCAAAAGGGTGATAGGGTCAGAAGCCGGAATTTCCGGATTATAATAGCCTGCTACTTCTTCTATCCAGTTTTCCGGAGAAGAACCGCCCAGATTGGTTAGAATAATAACTGCCAAATCATCATCAGGATATACCAGAAAAGCAGAGCGGCCACCACCCGACATACCTACCGCCCAATGTTTCGGACGGAATTTATTTACACCCCAACCCAAAGCCCAATTGGTTGGCTTGCCGTTGTTAAAAGTGATGGGCGACCACATGGTTTTCAGGGCTTCCTTGCTTTTCAGCAATTTACCTTCCTGTAGTGCAATTACCCATTTCGCCATTTCTTCAGCAGTACTGTTTAAGCCAGAACCAGTGCGGCGTGAAGGGGAAAACTCAGAATAATTATTCGTCAATCTGGCTTCTGCAAGCGGATACCCATCAATTGATTTTTTAAAGAAATAGGTAGGGGCAAAATGCGGAATTATATCGCGCGAATCACCAAAGATGGTATGCGGCATTCCAACTACATCAAATTGTCTTTCCTTGAAAACGGCATCAAAAGGTTTACCTCTTAGCTTGCTGATAACCTTGCCCAATAATACGTAATTGGTCTGGTTATAGCTAAACTGGTTTCCGGTCGGGAAATCCATCGGCATGGCCGTTACTTTCTCCCATACTTTGGCTTCATTGGTTGCGCCTGCAGGGTCCTGAATACGGAGTATATCCGGCAGACCGGAAATGTGTGTGAGTAATTGCTGGATTTTAATGGTTTGCCATTGAGCAGGCAGGCTATCGATGTATTGAGAAATGGGGGCAGAGAGGCTTAGATGTCCTTCTTCCACCAATTGCATAATGGCTACGCCTGTAAAGGCTTTCGTGCATGAATTAATGGCGAAAATACTCTGATTATCTACCGGAATATTATCTTGTAAATTAGCTATGCCATAAGATTTATTCAAGACAATTTTACCTTTTTGCACCACGGCTACCTGCATACCGGGAATCTTTAGGTCTTTCATCTGCCGATGCAGAAATTGGTCCAGTTCTTTTTCTCTTGATTGCCCAAACCCTATCTGACCAAGCAGTGTTAATACAATAATTAGCTTTTTCATGAATTATTTAAAAGGTGATTTTTTGTAGTAACTACGGTTTTTGAGAAAGGTTACAAGGAATTTTTGTCTGAACTGGTAGAACTTCTTAGAGCTTGTTACTTAATCAATCAGTTTAACAATATCAAGATTGGTTTTGGTGAAATTTCTGTTCAGACTCAATACTCCCCAGCCATTTGATGAATGCGCTTCAGAGGCATTTCCTTCCAGGGTTTCAATTGTTCCTGCAATCGGGTCTATGCTCCGGATGATGCCTACATGAGCCCAGGTTTTTTGCGGTGTATTTATTCTTTTCAAAAACAAGTCACCTTTTTGCGCCAGAGCAGGGTTATTTTTCAAATCTGCATTTTTAATCAGAATCCCCTTCGCTCTGGCGGCGCTTCCCAGATTATCACAAAGCAATGATTTATCATAATGCGTCGTGAATTTCCTGCCGAATTTTGAATAGGCCAGATCAAGTATGGTTTGCACAAAGCCTAAACACCACCAGTAAATAGCTCCTTGTCCGTTGGCGCTATCACAATACGAACGCACCCAGGGCCCCATATTACCCTGTTCTACGCCTTTATATTTATAATTCAGTTCACGGGCATGGTTCGCCAGATGTAATTCGCCGAAATCAACTATTGCCGACCTTACATTGGCCGAATTTACATTTGCCAGTTGAAAGGCATTGTTTAATGGTGAACATAGTTCCTGAAAAGTCTGCGCATCTACTATTCCGGTTTGAGGCAGGTTTCTGAACTGCTGGAATTTTTTCACACAGCCTTCGGTTGAGCCACCAAAATCATTATCTATTTTCAGGGCAGTCACCGATTGAGGGTTTGCCAGATGCCATAAATAAATCCATTCCTGCAGCCTTGTAACATCTGTCCCTTTGTCTCCTTTCTTAAGTGATTTTGGCCAGAGAAGTTCTTTTTGAAAATGATTCTTTTGCATGGTATTACAATTGTGATAATGAGAAATAGCGTATAAAACCTTTTAAGAAAATACCATTTGCAATTTTATGCGTATTAGTCAGAAAACAACCTTTTTTTTATTTAATGGCACCTTGTAGTGAAATAAAAACATGTGCGTAGACATTGAGGACTGTTAATTGAGAGGATTATTAGAAGTTATGATCAGATAAGTAATGAGAAAATATTAATTGATATTAAGATTTTAACCACGGAGATGCACGGAGTTAAGCACGGAGGTGCACTGAGCTGACATCGCACGGTTTAAACCGTGAAACTCCGTGCAAAACCGGGCGACGGTCACTCGGTGTTCCTCTGTGGTAAAATAGTATCGATTATTTTTATCTGCCTACTTAATGCAAAATTCAAACTAATAAATCTCCTAAAAACTCACCTGAAAAAAGGCTCTGGCGTTGAATGGCGTGCCTGGTGTGAAATGGATTTCTTCTACCGGGAGGTTCTCTGTCAGCAAGCGGCTTTCAGTCGCAAATTGCGTTTCTTTCCAACGGGTATTGAATAGATTCTGGATGTTTAAACCCATTGTGTAGCGACCCTTGCTATAACTTATCAATGCATCTGCTACAAAATATCCTTTGGCTATAATACTGCCATCTTCGTTGGCCGGGCGGTCTGCCACGTATCTATATCGCAGGCTTCCGCTAAAACCGTTTTTATTTTTGAGTGTCAATCCGCCAATGCTTGTAAACTTGACAGCCAGCGGTATGAAGTTTTGTCCTTCTGCTTCGCCTACTGCACGTGGTTTTGCCCAGTTGGCATCAAAATCGGCAAATAGATTTCTGGTGAGCTGGTAGCGAACCGACAGGTCAAATCCGTTTCTGACCGATTGCCCTGATGGCTCTACCACACCTGCATCGCCCACATAGACAAACTCCTGTTGCAACCACAAATACCAGTAAGCGGCATTGATAAGTAGTTTAGGAAAGGGTTTCCAGGTAGTACCAAAATCAGCGCCATAGGCAGGGGGCAGAATCTCTAATCCATTTTGGGCTACTACTACACGGGTATCATTAGAATGGAAACCTTTGCCCAGATTGAGATAAAACTGTAATTGAGTATTTTGTGTATAATATAAATTAAACTTTGGCGATACGATTGAAGCCTTTGCTTTAGCTTGTTTATCGGCTTGCAGGTGGTCGAGGTACTGGTTATGAAAATAATCAAAACGGAGGCCGATACTTGCTGATAATTTATTACTTAGCTGGATGCTTTCATCGGCATATATGCCCAAGTTGGCTTCATTAATATCTCCCAGTTTAATTGATTCCAATAATTCAGTTCGATTGGCCGTATGAGATAGTTCTGAATTATTGGTTATATCATGGCGATAATTGAGGCCTGTATTAAAAGTAGCCTGTCTGGCGCCGATGCCATGTGCAATTGAATAATTACTATTGTATCCCCATAGATTACGGGCTTCTTTTTGTTTAATCTGGTCGCCGTGTACAGGGTCTTCCAGAAAGAACGTAAAGTTCGAATATAGCTCAAAATTATAATTGGCGTAGTAAAACTGGTTTTTCCAGACATGGTTTCGCTTCGTCAGCGTTACAAACTCAGCATTCAGATTTGTTCTGCTGGTTTGGCCGCCCTCATTGGGGTCAATGGCTCCAAAGAAACCAATGATGCCTTTTTCAATGGCCCTGTCCGGAATCTGCCCCGAAGCCAGCCATTTGCTCGAGAAAGTAGAAGCAGTAAAAGTCAGATTGGTAGTCTTGCTTAAATGTCCGTGATATTTGCCAACCAGATTGAGGCGTTTGAAATGCTGAGGCGCATCAAAATAGGCATCAGAATAATTATATTCTCCGGCAAGATAGGCATTCTGGTTATTGTCTCTTGCTTTTTGTCCGGATATATTGGTTCCGCCTACCAGTCGATAAGTGTTAAACTGCCCTGCTTCTGCTTTTACGAAATCATGGTCTAAAACCGATTTTGTTCTGAAATTCGCCCAGCCTGCTGTGCTGAAATTGCCTTTGTCGGTATCATACATGCCTTTCTTGAAATCAACGCCCTCTATCAGTTCGGGAATAATAAAATGGGCATCGGCATAACCCTGCCCATGCGCATGTGAAACCATGTTGATAGGCATACCGTCAACAGTCAGGCGAATATCGGTGCCGTGGTCGATATCGAAACCACGCAGGAAAATCTGTTCGGCCTTACCACCACCTGCATGTTGACCGATAACCACCCCGGGGATAATCCGGAGTACTTCCTGTGAATTATTGATGGGGCGTAGTTTAATATCAAGGCTTGAAATGACCTGTTGATGCTGCGGATTAGTGGCAGAAACCTTTATTTCGTCAAGTGACACCTCCGTACCTACGAGTATAAAATTGATTACAGAAGCCTCATCAGCCTCTACTATAACTGTCCCGGTTTGCCCGGCATAGCCCATGAATGAAACCTCAATGGTATAGGTAGCAGGAGAAAGATTGTTGATTTGAAAATAGCCAGCATCATCAGAAATAGCGCCACGATTGAGACCCGTCAATATAATATTTGCTCCGCGGATAGCTTGTTTCGTCTGGCTGTCGGTTATTTTACCGACAATTGTACCCAGATGCGCAAATGCCGAAGAGATAGTAATCAGTTGTAGAAAAAGTATACGTTTAATAAAATTCATAAATATGATTTTATCCGGATTGTTGATGAAATGCGTGTGCAAAGATAAATACTATTTCTGAAAAGAGATGGGCTATTTGTGAATTGAGATTTGATAAAGACATAGTCTTTGCTTTTGAACAAGAAACCTTTTATTTTCGAAGAATGTAAACATCAAATCATAGTAAAAGTAAACTCCCCTTTAGGGGCAGAGTTGATCAGTTCTTTAAAAAATGACTAAATTGGCAAAAAAAAGCTTAGATGGACCAATCCTTAATGAGTTTCCTGGATAGAATTGAAGACTTTCGACAAAAAT
>CALRLS020000217.1:0-8642 GCA_943368815.1 Cyanobium sp. NIES-981 | reverse complement strand
CAGCGAATAAGCTATGCTATTTCAAATCTAACTATTTATTGGTGAAGTATTTACAAAATTTTTGCTAAGCCTGTGAAAATTTTATTGATGATAATTAATCTTTCATTTATAACTAATTGATAATCATCAGATATAGAATTGTGTATTGGCGAAAGTAGTGTAATGGAAACCCCTTTAACAAAAACAGAGGTTGAGTACTAAAACCCAACCTCTAACTATATTTCTAAAATCATAAGTAAGCAATATTCTAAAGCCTGCGCACCCTCACATTTTTAAAATAAGCCTTCTGCCCATGATGTTGCAGCATAATATGGCCTTCTTTGTATGCCTGAAAGCGAGGGTTCTTACTATATTTACTTCTGATGATTAATTCTCTTACGGCCTGACTCCCTATTTCAAAATCGAGTACTTTCGCTCCATTCAGCCAGTGTTCTACATGTCCATTCTTATGTATCACCCGGGCTTTGTTAAATTGTCCGATTGGCATCAGTTTCTTGTTGATAGGCCGTATCAAATCATATAAAGATCCTGCTGAACGAACGGCGGCAGTATCGTTGAAATATTTATCATCCAATATCTGAATCTCAAAATTATCCAGCCAGTTAGGGCTGTTTCCGTTATTAGAAACCATCGCTTTATCTTCCTGTAAATGGAAAAATATGCCTGAATTGGCGGCTGTATCAACAGCCCATTCCAGTTCCAGTTCAAAATTTCCGAATTGTTCTTTGGTAACTAAATCCACGTTTTTCACTTTTGGGATTGTTTGAAGACTACCGTCTTTGATAAGCCAGACTCCATCCGGAAACTTATCCATTTTATAGCCTCTCAGGCCATCTGCATTCTTGCCGTCAAATAAGCTTATCCATTTGCCGGGTGTTTGTGCTGAGGATACCATTCCAAAACATGAAATCAATAGTATTAGGGTAAGTTTTTTCATTTGATTAATATTTATTGAGTGAATGAGCGGTCCGCCAGCGGCGATTTAGTGATTAAAATATTGATTATTAAATTGTTAGTCTTATTATAAATTTCGAGTAATTAGTAGCCAATTTTCTAATCACTAAATCGTTCATTCACTAAATCACTCAATTATTTTTTCCTATTCTCAAACAAAAACACACCATTTTTATTGGCAATCACTATGTCTGTTTTTTTGTCTTTGTTGATGTCCTGAGCTACTATATTTAATCCTGCACCGGAATCGTTGTCTATTACGTGTTCTTTCCAGTATGGTGCTTTGCCAGGGGTAAACTCAAAATATAATAAGTAGGCTGCATCAGCATCACCAGGGTCACGACCATGGTGAGCTAAGAATCTTTTTCCGGTGATATACTCTTTCTTCCCATCGCCATTCAGGTCAGCCATGATAGACGAGTGGGTTTGGGCAGTAGTTTTGCTCATTATATGTGTTACAAAATCTATTTTCCCGTCTTTTTCTACCTGTTCATGGTACCAGATACCCAAGGCATGAGCAGAGGCGCTTACTACATCATTCTTACCGTCGCCATTTACATCAAGCACTTGCATATGTGAGCAAGGCTCTCCGAGGCTGGCGGGATGAAATACCCAATTGCCTGCCTTATTATCTCTGGTTCCTTTATACCAGCCTTCGCGCACTACTACATCTTTAATACCATCTTTATCAATATCGCCAAAGCCAATTCCATGAGAGAATATCTCCGTTCCGGCAACATCTTCTTTGCTGATGTTATGACGTTTCCATGCGGTTTCGCCTTTCTTGGTTGGAGCTTGCAGCCATACAATCTGCTTTTTGTTTTTATCTCCGCAAAGAATATCCAAACGACCATCACCGTCAATATCAATAAAACCCGGTGATTCATTGGATATGCCCACCGAATCGTCAATGATATGTTTTGCCCATTGACCCGATTTGTTTTTTGGGTTCTCGAACCAGAAACCTGGTTTGCCAGGGAAATCGACAATTACTACATCGTCCCAGCCATCTAAATTCACATCCATACCGAGATTCAGGAAAGACTCACTATACTCTTTACGGGGGTCAAAAGTACGTGAAGGAGCCATTTCGTGGCGTGTCCAGTTTGGTGCTTCAAACCAATAATAGCCGGCCACAATATCCATTTTGCCATCCTTATTCAGATCAGCTACTGCCACTCCCTCAGAAATAAAGTCTCTCGTAAGTGTGGTTTTCTTCCACTCAGGAGAGGTTTGTGCGGAACTGACATTTGCACAAAAGCAGCTAATTAGTATAGTTGCTAAATGTATGTTTTTTTTCATTTTAATTCGCTTTTTGATTCAACTGTTGTTTCTTAATGCCCATTAAAGAGGTCTTTATATTTTTCCTCGTAAGGCATTATCAATGACTCCCCTCTCCATGCCCCGCATGTGCATCCTGTGCAGGTGCCAGTACCTTGGCTATTAATGCCTGATTTTCAAGATTCTCTTTTGTTGGCACTTTACCCAGACGGCTGTCCAAATCTTTCAATAAACTTTTGGCTTCAGTTGTATTTAAAGCACCTGTACGTTGAATGGCATAATTGAGGAATTTAGACAATTTGGCTTTTTCTGCCATCTGAATGAAACGTTTCGCATCTATATTAGCCAAAGGCTCTGCCGCAATCCATACCATCACCGGCATATTATGGTCCGCTTTATCTGCTGCTTTCTGTGCTAATGCTTCTACTACTTCCCATCTCTGACCCGGGTCGATGCGCTGCATGGCAGATGCTAAATATAATCTCACCAATGCGGAGGCATCAGTTTTTGCCATAGCTCCGAAGTGTTTTAATGTTTCCGGAGAAACACTCTTACCTTCTGCCAATAACTGAATAGCCCAGCTTCTTAAATACTCACTTGGGTTGGCTAATAATGCGACCAAATCTTTTTCGGTTAATCCTTTGGTTACATGCAATGTCCACAAGGCTCTTAATTTGCGTGTTACATCCGGATTTTTAGCAAGGATTTCCTTCAGGGCTTCATGCACTTTCTGGTTACCCCCACGCTCCTGCAGAATAGCTCTCGCTTGTCTCACATACCATTCGTTATTATGCAACTGATAATTCACCAGTTCCATATCAGTAGCCTTCGATAAATCTACCTGTACCCATTTATCATTCTCATGGGTAATCTTGAAGATACGCCCCATCGTTTTGTTATGCACATCAGGATTCGAACTATGACATTGGTTCTTATCGTACCAGTCAATGACAAATACCGAACCGCTTGCGTCATATTTGAAATTCAACCATTGAGACCAAGAATCATTCATGATAATAAAATCTTTGTTATGCGATGCCACATAGCCGGAGCCTGCACGAGTCAACTGGTCAACATTCATTCTTGCTCCGTTGATATTATTCATGAAGATTTTATTGCGGTATTCCTGCGGCCAGCTACCTCCTAAATATATCATGGCTCCGCTATGAGCATGGCCTCCCCCTGCAGCACCCGACCTGAAATTACCCGCATGAGGGCCTCTCTCACCCAACCAGTGGCGGTGATCGGCAATGGTGGTAATATCATCATAAATATAAGGGTTGAAGTGCTTGCCCGCCTGACGGAAGAAACGACCGCCCTGAACCGTATTATACATGTGCGGAATCACACAGGCTGTAATAAAGGGATGTCCATAATCATTGAAATCCAGTCCCCATGGATTACTTGAACCTTCGGCAAAGACTTCAAATTCATGCGTTGTCGGATTTAATCTCCAAACACCCCCATTGATTTTGGTTCTTTGGTCATCAGGTGTACCCGGTTTGCCCACTTTCGAATGAGTAAATACACCATGTGTACCATATAACCAGCCATCAGGTCCCCAACGGAAACTGTTTAATACTTCATGGGTATCCTGTGTTCCCCAGCCATCTAATATTATCCGGGCAGGTCCGGCAGGTTTGTCATTAGCGGCATCCAACGGCACATACATCAGGTATGGGGCTGCGCCTAACCATACACCACCCATGCCAAGTTCAATTCCGCTTACAAGGTTCAGGTTTTCCATGAAAACCTTTTTGCTATCAAGCGTTCCGTCACCATTGGTATCTTCAAAAATCAGAATGCGGTCTCTGCCTTTTCCTTCCGGTGCGGGTACAGGATAAGTATGACCTTCTACTACCCAAAGTCTGCCTTTCCAGTCGATTGTAAAGCAAATCGGGCGAATAATTTCAGGCTCTGCCGCAGCTAAATTAATCTTGAATCCCTTCGGTAAGGTCATGGCCTTAGCCGCCTCTGTTCCGGAAAGACCTGCATTTATTACGGGGTCAAGCGGAGGAAGGATAATAATATCTTTTTGTTTTAATTCATTAGGGAAATTCGGACGGCTTGGGTAAAACAGGAAATTATCAAAATTGATATGCGCCCATTTATCGTTCGAAATGTATGGTATCTGCGAAATCCCGGTTTCGTTATCAATGATACGAATGAAAATACTCTTGTTAAGATAGGGCCTTAAATCAACCACCACAGGTTGTAGCGTAGCACGGCCTTGCCCTGTTGAATGGAAAATCACTTTTTTGGTATCCGCCTGTACAATCTCTACCCGTGTATCCTGCAAAGCCCCTCCTGACACTCTGAAAGCAGCATAAGGTTGGGTTACTTTAAATGGAACCGAAGTAAGTGTTCCTATCTGTTGGTAATTAGCAGTACCACCGCTGCTTAAGAAGTACTTTCCTTCAAAGCCGATTGACATCTCTTTTTCATGTACCGGCGATGGGTCTGTGCTATAAAGCGGGTTCGTAAAGGCTGTACCTGTGGCTGTCCAGTCTTTTAATGTACCTGTCTCGAAATTCAGGTTAAGCGGCTGGCCGTCTTTCATTGGTAGTTTTCCTGCCACTACTGCTTCGGCAATCGGGCCATCTACTACTTCTAACTTACCGACCATTCCGGCGGCACGGTGCCCCGGGACTGTGCAATAATAAGTATCGCTTTTCTCTGCTTTAAAAGTAATGCTGGCCGATTGCCCTTTTTCATTGACTGCTTTACTTTTAAGCCCCATTTTCTCTAAGGCAATGTCGTGCGTCATTAATTCGGTATTCACAATCGTGATACGCACTGTGCTACCTTTTGAGGCTTTTAGCGTAGGGTTACGAGCACCATTTTTGGCAAAATAGCCAAGCATACTTGCCTCTAGTCGGTACTCAAAATCAACTTTTGTGGTATCCTGCTGGGCATACCCCTCTGGTACAACCAGCGCGTACATTAGTAATAGTAAGAGCAAAAAGGATTTGTTCATTTTATAGGTCGTAAATTGGTTGAAAGTATTGGTTTATTATAGTTGAATAATTATCTAGAACTTTGATTTACCTGATTGATTTGATTTACCTGAATTACTAGTTTATCACTTAAGTTATACAATAATGACCAACTGATTAAAATAGTATTGATTTTATCCATCAAAAATCAATTATCATAATCCGTGTAATCACATAAATCAGTTAAATCAAAGTTCAGACAAATTCTTTAATCCGGTAGTTCCTCCAGAAACACATCCTTAATTGCCACCTGTGCTGCACCGCCGCCATGAATCTGGAAGCCTATCAGGCCTGATTGAGGGATGCTTGTATCCGGCTCTGTATAATCTACTGATTGATTGCCATTTACATATAGTCGGATATGGCGTTTTTCGGCTCTAATCTCATAATCATTCCAATCATTGATTTTAATCCATTTCAGCACCTGGGCAGAATCCGGTTTTATCAAGGTTTTGTTTCTGCGTGATTCGTCATACAAACTTGCCCAGAAACCTGCTCCAAAGTCAGCCTGATAGCCTTCCATTTCATAAGGCGGGTTTGTTAAACGCTTGCTTCGGAATTGAATGCCCGAATTAATAAAGCCCTGAGTACCCGTCAGCTTAATTTTCAGTTTCATGATAAAATTGGCATAAGTACGGGTGGTAACGATGAAGTCGTTATGCGGTACCGTTTTTTCGGTAGAGCCACCTATCAGCATACCGTTTTGGATACGCCAGGTATTAATCGTATCTCCCTCCCAGCCTTTAAAGGTTTTGCCGTCAAAAAGCCTGACAGGCTTTAGGCCTGATTGAGGTACGAAGCTCATCAGACAAACGCTGATGATGGTTGAATAGAATAATAAAGATTTCATTATGAATCTGGTTTAGGGGTCACCTCACCCCGCGCGGCGTCCGCTCTAAATCTCCCTCTCCTCCTTCAAGGAGAGGGTTGGGGTGAGGCGTATACTATTTCTTAGGAACCAATTTCAATAACAATCCCGGGCTTTCAGTAAGCACGTAGATGAATCCATCCGGGCTTTGGGCTACATGGCGTACCCGGCCAATATCCTGCAATAACTTCTCTTCCTTAACATATTTAACCCCATCCAATTGTACACGTGCTACATGGCGGAAGGCCATTGCACCTACCAGCAGATTGCCTTTCCAGTCAAGGTATTTATTACTTGTCACAATCGCCATTCCACATGGCCCGATTGATGGCACCCAAAAACGCGCAGGATTTTCTACGCCCTCCATTTCTTTAAATTCTGTCAGAATACTACCATCGTAATTAATTCCGTACGAAGTCTTCGGCCAGCCATAGTTTTTGCCCTTCTGAATCAGGTTCAGTTCATCGCCCCCTTTAGGGCCGTGCTCTACAGCCCATATTCTATCATTAGCTGCATCATAAACCATTCCCTGTGGATTGCGGTGCCCGAGAGTCCAGATAGAAGCGCTCGCACCAGCCTGACCTGCAAAAGGATTATCTGTCGGGATACGTCCATCCGAATAAATCCGGTGGATTTTGCCGTGGTCGTTATCCAATAGCTGTACTTTTGGTTGTGTACCTCTTTCACCAACACTTACATACAAGTATCCGGCCTTGTCAAACACAATACGGCTTCCGAAGTGGAAGTCAGCCTTTAAGGCCGGTTTAGCAACAAATATATCTTTTTTCTCAATTAACTGGTTGCCTTTCAGCTTGAAACGTGTTACAGCCGTTGAGGCACCATCTTCCATTGGTTTAGAATAAGAAATATAAATCCATCCGTTTGTCTTAAAATCAGGATCTAACTGAATATCTAATAAGCCGCCCTGTCCACGACTAACTACTTCGGGTACGCCTGAAAGTTTCTCTCCTGTATACTTATCGTTTTTAAACACCAATATTTCTCCGCCTCTTTCGGTTACCAGCATTCTACCATCCGGAAGCCAGGTCATACCCCAGGGATTATTAAAGCCCTCATATAATTTTTCAGAGGTAAAAGATGTATTTGTCTGCCCGGATACAAAGCCAGTAATGCTTAGAAAAAAGATGAGAAGTAAAAAGGATTTTTTGTTCATATCAAATTGGGATAGAGGTTAGTTTAAGAATAACAGACGGAATAATGCCTAAAATTTGCAGGAGTTCTTGCCTTAGAATTTTATAAATACGCCGTTTGTCAAAGTTATTAATTATCCAAAGAATTTTTAGCACAAAATCCTGATTTTTATCGGGAGGTGCTTATGTATGCGGAACGCCGCCCGCACAATTTTCAAATCGTCTCCATAAGGTCTGAATACAGCATTCATTTGTTTTTATGGATACGGTGATTCTCTGTTTTTTAATTGGGTAGGACTGTTTGCTCCTCAATCGGGGCCTTCGACTTCGCTCAGGCTCCGATTCGATAGGCTTTTTGCCTCTATTCGATTGAACCTATAATTAATACGGCGGCCGGCCGGTGCCGGCCTGAGCGAAGTCGAAGGCCGAGCAAAGGAAAAAATATTTCCGCACACATGTGATTTTTCAACCACCCTCTCGAATAATTGAGAAAACAATTATTTATCGAGATGACCTATAAAAAATTACGATTAATTGCATGGACACTGCTCTTTATCACTATTCTGTCATTCAGGTGTCATATTACTATCACTAAAAATTACTATTATAGCACTCTGCAACAAAAACTGATGCGGACAGAAACGAGCATTCTTGTACAAGAGGCTAAAACAGATAGCAAACCATGATACCTGACGCTAAACCGGAGGAATTCCTGCGTGTGATACAAGCGCACAAGGGTATTATATATAAGGTAGCCAATTCCTACTGCAAAGATGCAGAAGACAGAAATGATCTTGTGCAGGAAATCATGATTCAGCTATGGAAGTCGATTGATAAATACAATGACCAGTTCAAATACTCCACCTGGATTTATCAGATTGCACTGAATGTAGCCATTTCGTTTTATCGCAAAGAAAGAAACAGGCAAAATATTGTAAACCCTATCAATGATAGTATTCTGAACTATAGTGATACTGCGGCCAATGATGAAACAGATGAAAATATTGGTATTCTGCACCGGTTCATTGCAGAATTAAAAGAACTGGATAAAGCCTTGATGCTGCTTTACCTGGAAGAAAAAAGCTATAAAGAAATTGCTGAAATCATCGGGATTTCAGAAACAAACGTAGCAACTAAAATCGGACGCATCAAGATTATTCTCAAACAAAAATTTTCAAATGTCAACAATTAAAACAATGGAAGATAACGAAATCATCAGTCTCTGGAAAGCATACGACAAGAAGTTAGAGGAGAATCTTTCACTCAATAAAAAGAACGCAGAAGATATTACCAAAATAAAGGTGTACTCTCATTTGGCCTCGATGAAACCAATCAAAATCTTTACGATTATATTGGGTTTCCTTTGGGTTGTTTTTGTTGATACTTTAATTT
>CALRLS020000216.1:0-8659 GCA_943368815.1 Cyanobium sp. NIES-981 | reverse complement strand
TTCATCCCGTGCTTTAGCTGCTGACTAATAACCATCATGGCCACAAGCATCACAATTGAAATAGTAAACTGAAAAACCACAAGTGATTTTCTTAATAAAACTTCTTTGCCGGAACCGATTTTTAAGCCCTTTAAGATTTTTATGGGACTGAAGGATGATAAATAAAGCGCCGGATAAATGCCTGCCAGCAAGGTAACTAGAACCAGAATACCGAAGTATCTCAATATAAACAAGGGGTCAGTAAAATTGACCTGTATTTTAATGGCTGTAAGCATATTGAACCAGCCCATAAAAAACTTAGCCAAAAGCAATCCTGAAATTCCGGCTATAAGTACCAATACTGAAACCTCAGCATAGACCATCTGGAGGATTCCCTTACGGCTTGACCCTATGGCTTTTCGTACACCAATCTCTTTGGCTTTGATGCTCGCACGGGCTGTAACGAGATTCACGAAGTTGATAATGGCCAGCAGGAGAATAAAGATGCCGATACTGGCAAAAATAAGTATATTGGTAAGACCTGAACCCACTGCTTTACCGTTCTCAAAACCCGGATAAAGCCTCCATTTTGTCATTGGATGAATAAATATTTCCGGTTGAGATTTGTCGTCGACATGGGGTTGTAAAACTTTTGCAACCCTGCTTGAAACTTCTTCAATGTTGGCATTATCAGTCAGTTTTACATAAATCGGGAAAGAACTTTCGCTCCACAAAGTTTTAGATTCTCTTACCCATTCTTCCATATTGGCAAATGCCTCAAAGTCAGCATAGAAATCCACATTCCGGAAAGTAGAATTAACCGGGAAATTCTTGTAGACACCAACTACTTTCAAATTGGCTTTGGCACTCAGATTAACTATTTTATTAATGGGGTTTTCTGTGCCGAACAGCGCAGAAGCTGTTTTTTCGCTGATGAGAATAGATGTTGGGTCAATCGGAAAATTCGGTGAGCCTTTAAGCAATTCCAGGTCAAGTATTTTATGCCCTCCTTTTTGCATAAAATAACCCCTTTTAATGGCCGTCGCTTCTTTATATTTTAGAGATTGCTCACCACCAAATGATGATACCACTATTTCATCAAAGTATTGTCCGTATTCGTTGCGTAATATCTCCGCTAAAGGTATAGGATTTGACTCGGTTGTATTAATACTTCCATTATACTGTAAGTTTTTCTGGAGTATTCCCAATTTATCATAGTTAGCATTATAGGTATTGAACCCAAATTCACTTACGACCCAGAAACCTATGATTAAAGCCGCGGCAAATCCAAGGCTCAATCCTGAAATATTGAGAATACTATATAGTCTATTTTTAAAAAGACTTCGAAATGCGATTTTGAGATAGTTTTTAAGCATGCCCCTACCGAAACGTCGGACCGTCCCCTAAAGGGGGATTATAGTGAATGTATAATTATTATTTTTCGCCTCAACTCCCCTTTAGGGGTCGGGGGCGTTTTCTTACTCCGTCTTTAAGGATTTCACTGGATTCATCAAGGCAGCTTTAATTGCCTGAAAACTTACTGTTAATAGAGTAATTGTTAAAGCACCTATGCCAGAGGCTACAAAAATCCACAAGGATATATCAGTCCGGTAAGTATACTTTTCAATCCATTGATTCATGAAATAATAGGCAATAGGAGAGGCAATAAAAAGTGAGATTATCACTAATATCACAAAGTCTTTAGATAGTAATTGCCATAAATTGAAGACCGATGCACCTAAAACCTTTCTTACACCGATCTCTTTGGTGCGTTGCTCGGCTACAAAAGAAGCTAGGCCAAATAAACCTAAACAACTAATAAAAATTGCCAGTATTGCAAAGAAAGAGGCTAGTTTACCAATACGCTCTTCACCTGCAAATTTGGTATTATAGGCTTCATCAACAAATTGGTATTGAAATGGCTGACTAGGGTTGTATTTCTTAAATGTGGTTTCCAGTTTATCAATTGCCTCCTTTGCACTACTCGCCGGATTGAGCTTGGCAAGTACCACCGGGCCTGCTTCATTTAATGCGTAATAAACCACTGGTTTCACAGGTTCATACGGAGATTGTATAACTACATTTTTTGTAACCCCAATTACTTTATAAGTATTGTCAAACCATTTAATAGTTTCACCAATCGGATTTTGCAGCCCCATGAATTTTACCGCGGCCTCATTAAGTACTAATCCTGTTGAATCAGATGCAAAATCTCTTGAAAAGTTGCGCCCTTCTTTAAATTGCCATCCTATGGTTTTTGCATAATCATAAGATATACCCGACATAGCAATATCCACAGGCGCATTCGGGTCTTTCCCTTTCCACTCAAAACCACTGCTGGTTCCCCATACATCTGTAGTTGGATTACTTGCTTCTGCCATTTCAACAATCGTCCCTGATTCCAGTAAGTCTCTTTTTATTGCGTCGAAATGTAGGTGGATTTCGTTGGTGCCTATGAAGAAAGAAACAAGACCATTGGTTTCGTAGCCAACAGGACGGTTTTTAGCGAACTGGATTTGTTTAAATATCACAATTGTTCCAATTACTAAAGTAACTGAAACAGAAAACTGCATGACAACTAATACTTTACGTGGAATACTGGCAAAACGCCCCACACTAAAAGTACCTTTTAATACTTTGATAGGCTGGAATGAAGATAAATAAAAAGCCGGATAAGAGCCTGCTATAAGACTTGTTAGTAAACAAAATGTTAAACTTGCAAGCCAGAATGGCGTGCTTGTCCATAATATATTAATCTTTTTATCGGCAATTTCATTAAAGGCGGGCAAGCTCAATTGTACAAATACCAGGGATAGTAGAAACGCTATGATAACTACCAATAGAGATTCACTGAAGAATTGTGCAATTAACTGAAGTCTTACTGAACCGATGGCTTTTCTGATACCTACTTCCTTGGCTCGTTTTTCACTTCTGGCTGTACTCAGATTCATGAAATTAATACAAGCCAATAGCAATACAAAAATGCTGATAATACCAAATAACCAAACATATTGTATACGCCCTCCGGTATTTACCCCATTCTTATATTCAGAATACAGATGCCATCTACTCATCGGCAATAAGAAAAGTTCCGGTTTCTTCTTCGCTAAGGTAGGATTCACCTTCTTCAATTTAGCGTCTTTTATTTTCAAAGACACCTTATCAATATCAGCCTTATCATTCAATTGTGTATAAATCTCAAAGGCATTGGGTCTCCAGGGGTCAGTCACGGATTTTAATCCGGCACTAGTATAAAATAATTCCCAGGGAAGCATATAACTGACCTCAGTAAAAGAGGTATTCTTAGGTAAGTCTTCATAAATGCCCGTTACCTTAACATTCATGTCATTATCAATCTTTATTATCTGGTCAATCGGGTCAGACTCTCCAAAAAACACTTTTGATAACGATTCCGAAAGCATTACAGAATTAGGTTCTTTCAGTCCACTTCCAGAACCTTTTAGTATCTTCAGGCTCAGCAAATTAACAATACCCGGTTCAAAGAATCGCCCTTTTTTATTAATCATAGTTTCACCCTTCGTCAATGTATGAAAGCCGTTTTGAGATGAAAGTACAATATGTTTAAAATCGGCTCCATAGTTTTTACGGAGTTCATCACCTAACGGAAAGGGTACCTGTGTTTGGGTACTTACTCCTCCATTATTCGTCAGGTGTTGCATTACCTGAGCAATGCGATTATAGTTTTTATGGTATTTGTCAAACGACAGTTCATCATAAATCCATAGTCCGATTAATACGGCTACGGCCATTCCGGTAGCTAAACCTAGAATATTAATAGTAGAATAACCCTTGTGTTTCAAAAGGTTTCTGAATGCGATTTTGAAATAGTTTAGTATCATAAAAACCCCTAGCCCCTAAAGGGGGACTGTTTAAATGTTATAGAAAATTTACGCCCCTAACCGCCCCTAAAGGGGAATTATTTTAAAATCAATTCTCATTTTTTCTCAAATTCTCATTTTGTTACGCACATCACAAGCCTATTTGGTTTTTCGTGCGTAAGCAACTCCCCTTTAGGGGCCGGGCGGACGCCGCGCGGCGCGCGCCTTACTCCGCCTTCAACGACTTCACCGGATTTGTCAATGCTGCTTTGATAGACTGATAGCCAACCGTGGCAACTGCAACCACTATGATTAAAAGGCCAATAATGGCATAGAACCACCATTCGATATTGATATGATAGGCAAAATCCTGCAACCATTTATTCATAAAATAATAGGAGAGAGGGCAGGCAACGATGAATGCAATACCCACAAGTTTTAAGAAGTCGCTTGATAGCAAAACGGTGATGCTTGTTACCGAAGCGCCTAAAACCTTACGAATGCCTATTTCTTTGGTGCGTTGTTCTGCGGCAAAAGCTGCTAAACCAAACAGACCTAAACACGAAACAAAAATAGCGACAATTGCAAAAGCATTAAACAGCGTAGCAGTTCTTTGTTCGCTTTTGTATAATCTATCATAAGTTTCATTCAGAAAGTGGTATTCTAATGGACGTTCGGGTAGAAACTCAGCCCAGAGTTTTTCTGCAGCACGAATGGCTTCCTTTTCTTTACCCTTCACAGGTTTAATATAAACGCCGCTACGCCAATTGCCATCAGTAAAAAGAACAAGCGGGCCAATTTTTTCATGAAGACTTTTGAAATGGAAATCTTTTACTACTCCAACTATTACCCCTTTGTTACCTTGAAAATGAAAACGCTTGCCTATAGGATTTTTTATATTAAATTTTTTAACTGCTGTTTCATTCAGAATAACGTTTTCTTTATCGGTTCCTCTTTTTTCTTCAAACCAGCGACCTTCCCGCATTTTGAGCGCAAAAACTTTTTGATAATTATATTCGACTGCTATTTGTGACACTGTAGGCTGAAAATCCGCAGGCCTGCCATCCCAATCTAAACTACCACTGTGAGAACTTCCGATATCTACAATATTTCCACTTGCAGTTGTAATATCTTCTATACTTGATTCTGCAAGCAGACGTGTTTTTACAGTATTAATGTCAATTTTAGAGTTGAGATTCCACGGAATGGTAAATTCAAACATATTGGCTTTTTCATAGCCTAATTTAATATCCTGAATAAATTTTATTTGTTGAAAGACCACCAGCGTAGCAATCAAAAAAACCGAAGAAACAATAAACTGTGTGATAACCAGAGTTTTTCTGAATGAACTATTATTCGATTTCAGAATATTAAAACCGCGTAAAGCCCGGATAGGTTGGAAGGATGATAACAAAATAGCAGGATAAACTCCCGTTAATAAAATAGCCAAAAAAGTAGTTCCTAAAAGTACTTGCCAGATGGTTGGATTGGTAAGATTAATTGAGAAGTTTTTGTCTGAAAGTTCATTAAAAACAGGCAGCAAACTATAACTCAACAATAAAGCTAATCCTAATGCCAGCAAACACATTAATACTGACTCCACCATGAATTGCGTAAATAATTGAGAATATTCGGCACCGATAATCTTTTTTACGCTTACTTCTTTGGCTCTCAAACTGGCTCTTGCGGTGGCAAGGTTAACATAATTGATACAAGCCGTAAATAATATAACAAATGACAGTGCAAGAAAAATATAAGTAGTCTTGGCATCACCACGAGGAGTCTCACCAGAACGTTGAATACCATCTGTATGCATAGCTGCAATCGGTTCTGATTCCAGCGTTATATTATCTTCAATTTTTCCGGTTTTTTCGTCCTTTTTCGCAATTCTTAAGATGTCGGTAATCTTCTTATCCAGTTTGGCAGTATTGGTGTTTGGTTTTAATAATAAGAAAGTCTCATAATCAAAGTTATTCCAGTTACTATCATTCTGAAAAGTTTTAGGGTTTGATAAGTGGGCTGCCATCGGCAATAAGAAATCATACTGGAAACTTGAATTGGTCGGGTTGTCTTTATAAACCATCCTCACCATGTAATCCAAAGTATCTATTCTGATTACCTTTCCGCTAACTTTAGTCTCTCCGAACAATTGCAATGCCTTCGATTCGGTCATGGCAATGCTTCTTGGGTTTTTGGTAAATTCACTTATATTGCCGTCAACTAATTGATAATCAAATACATCAAACCAGGTGTTGTCTACACAGGTTACTTTTTTTTCAATAGATAAAATATCACCAATTTTCATTGAAGCCCCGTTCCAGAATGGATTTGTTTTACGGCTGACAGCCTCAATTTCAGGTAACTGTTTCAATTGTTCCGCCAATGGCAAGGGTGTAGTTGACCAATGCCAGGTTTCTTCTTTATTTACTTTGTTATGCGTAATTATCTGACGGATTCTATCAGATTTTTTGTGGAAGGTATCAAAACTCAATTCGTTTTGAACCCAAATCAGCATCAATAAGGCCACAGCCATGCCCACGGCAAGACCACAAATATTGATAAAAGACGAAACCCGGTTTTTCAACAGGTTTCTAATGGCGATTGTAAGGTAATTGCTTATCATAATTTTTAATGGGAAAGGTTTAGTCCGGTTATGCGGGTAATGTTTTAAGGCAATAAAGCCCTCAAGGCAAACTCATCATTGTTAAATACTCATAGTCATTGAACTTTGCGGTGGGATTGAATCCCACATCCGGTTACGTAACAGGCGAATCTCGTCAAGTGTGCGATTACCCAAAGCTGTTACCGAGAACAGTCTCTTGCGTCGTCCTCCACGTTCTGCCGTAGCATCACCCATGTGCGAACTCAGCATATCTTTTTCTTCTAAGCGGTGCAAGGCAGCATGAACGGCACTTATGCTTACCGTGCGCCCTGTTTGTTGTTCGATTTCTTCTGTAATAGCAACGCCGTAAGCACCATCTCCCATTATTGCAACTGTCAATAAAACAATTTCTTCAAATTCCCCCAAATAGGTTCTACGCATGTTTTTTATTATGAATCAGGTTTAAAAATAATGGGGCGAAATAAGTGTTCTGCAGCAAAAGAAACAAGTTTAAACAGGATTCATGTCAATATAGCTTGAACAAACGATATGCCAAGCCAAAAAATGCCTGTTTAAGGGCTGTTTTTGATGTTTTTTCATTGTTTAGGTGTCCGAATTCGTACAGTATGTTTGTCCGATAGCGTACAGGATTTGTAAATATTCAGCAAGTATTTTTTATGCTGAATATAAGCCTTGAATTTTGGAATTCAGATTAAAAATAGTATGATTGTGAAACTAATTTATCAACCGGAATTTCAAACTTCTTAACCTTAAACTGCAAACACATGGTGCCCGAAAGAGATGTTTACTTCTTACAGCAAAAAGCTTTTCAGATATATGTAAATGGTGGAGGCCAGCAGCATGTGAAAGACATGATTAAGGAAGCAGGAGGGAATGAGGAAGAAATGGAATTGTACGCAGAGAAATTTAAAAAAGATTTTGAGTTTTTTTATACGGAAAAATTAAGAGAAGAAAAAAAAGATGCCCCTATAGCATTAATAGTAGGGGCAATCATGTTATTTGGTAGTATATTATTAACAGCAATATTTTACGTTTTTACAGAAGGAACTTTTGTCATTATGTATTTATTTATGCTGGCAGGCGCTGTCATATTTTTCAGAGCTTTAATGGTTCAGAATAAAAAGGTATAGAGGTTTAGGACTGGCTTATTATCTCCCTAACTCCCTGCGCATAAGTTGTCGGTTTGAAATTGAAATATTTTTCAAACTTGCTGCTGTCAAAAAAGTATTCTCTGTCATATTGGTAACGCATTTCGTAGATTTCTTTTAGAAAAGGGACGAAGAATCCTGTTATTTTTACTAAAAAAGCCGGGAATAACTGATACTTACTGCTTTTACCCATTTCTTTGGCAAATAACTCTATCCATTCTTCACCTGTCAATGAATGAGGGTCTGTTGGCAGATTCCAGATTTGATTATAGGCTTCAGGTGTATTACCGAGCATGGCAGTAGCTTTTCCGGCATCAGGCGTATAGGTAAAAGAGTGTTTTACTTTTGCATTAAAAAACCACTGAGCTTTTTTGTCGGCTGCCAGATTCTTATAAACCAACTCCATCAATATACTTACATCTTTTACTGCCCCATAAAAATCTGCTGCCCTGGCGATAATAGCCTGCAATTTTCTTTCTTTAATGGCATCCAGTATCATTTTGTCTAACACCACTCTGATTTCTCCTTTCTTGCTTGTCGGGCTAAACGGTGATTCTTCTGTAATATGCTTTACATTATCACCACCAATCATATAGACATTATCGAAAAATACCAGCTTACTTTTGTTTTCAACACAGGCATCAATTACATTTTGCATTAACTCAGGCCATTGTTTTTTCCATACGTCGAGTTTGTATTCAAATCCAATGGTAAGATAGACTATTTCAGAACCTTGAATAGCCTTAAAAACTTCGGCTCTATTTGTTAAATCAGCCGGAAGAAGAGTATCAGTCTCATTGACTTTTTTAGGCTTTCTGCTTACAAGACGAATATCGTTTGTATAATTTTTTAAGGCTTTGGCGAGTTCGGTACCTATGGCTCCGTTGGCTCCTAATATGGTTTGCATGATTTTGCTTTGTTTATGTTTGTGCTACAAAGCTCAGCAACAAAAGCTTTCATGCCCTTGACAAAAATCAAGAAATTGCCTTCCTGCGGATTCTACTGAAGGTTTCGGGTGTCATACCCAG
This sequence comes from Cyanobium sp. NIES-981, assembly GCA_943368815.1. Taxonomy (GTDB): domain Bacteria; phylum Bacteroidota; class Bacteroidia; order Cytophagales; family Spirosomataceae; genus Emticicia. The sequence goes on along the minus strand of CALRLS020000216.1, from coordinate 42 downwards.
CATTGATGCAATGTATTGAAGGGGTACCTGATTAAACAGCTC
>CALRLS020000215.1:0-8663 GCA_943368815.1 Cyanobium sp. NIES-981 | reverse complement strand
AGCCAGTACTTTGGTAGCGCCAAATCCGGTAATCGTCAATTTTGGAATAGCCAGATTGTTAATTCTGCCTGCAATGATTCCGTCAGCCTTAATAATATCGTTCTGATTTCCTTTGAACGTTGGGTTCTTCGCTAAGTCCGGAAGCAATAACAAAAGGTCTTTTACTGCCAACTGGCTTTGTTTGATACTCACTTTTACCCTTACATTGCCTAAATTATTACTTAAATCGGCTATGGTATCATATTGCATCACCACTTCATCACGAATCACAGTCTGGGGAGTTTTGAGGTATAAATTCCTCAATCCAATTTCCTTGTTTCCGTAGGTGAAATTGGTTGTAAGATTCTGCAAGGCCAATCCACTTTGCTCTGTAAAGCTACTTTTCGCCAATTGACCGGAGATATTGGTAGAACTATAAACGAAGTTTTTTAATAGAACTGCCAGATTTCCCAGGTCCAGATGGCCATAATCTAAACCCTTTATCTGCCGTGGTGCGTACTTATCATCATATTTGAGCCTTACTTTGTTTACCTCAATATTGCCAATAACAGCTGACCAGCCAGGGCCGCTATCGGTATTTTTTTCCTCAGGTTTCTTAGCAGGTGATGGCGTTTGCTGAGGTTTATTGGCCATTTCAACAAAGGCTTCTGTGTTTTCCAAAGCCACTTTTTTGAATATTATCTTCTGCCCGTTCACGTAAATTTTATCGCCTTCTAATTCCAGTTTCCCTAGTTTTACCCCATTGCGCATACCGTCTTCTTCGCTCTCCAATAACCAGTTGAAATTGGCCAGACTAACTGTACCTACGTTTAAATCAAGGGTGTCTGCGGCTGCTACTTTCGGGTCAATAGTAGTGGGAGGAGCAACCGCAGCAGGTTTGACAGATTTATAAACTCTTAACTTTGCTGAGCCCCCATTTCCGGCAATAGTAGCGAAGTGATATTGCGATTTGGCTATGTTAAACTCCTTAAACTCAGTGGAAAAGTCTTTCAGATACAAGTCAGCATCAGTACCTATAATGGCATCCTTATACGTAATTTTCACATTTTTGAGTTTCACATGCTTTAAACTAATATCAAACGGGTTGGATGATGAAGTGGTATCCACTTCTTTTGACATGAATGCATCCAGAATATAATTAAAATTGAAGGTAGTATCAGGCAATGTACGATTGATTTTTACCCTCATGCCTTCTAATTCAATCTGATTGAGTTTCACACTATTGCTCAATAAGCCAAGCATGTCAAGGTCAACATATAATCGTTTCCCATATAGTAATGTATCTTTTTTGAGGTCTGGTACATAAACACCTTCCAGGGTAATCCAGTCTGGAATGTTGAAGCGAACTTTATCAATAACAACAGGTGTACCTAGTTTTTTGCGGAGATATGATACAGCTTGTTTTGCAAGGAAATCCTGCCCTGTAGGAGATTGTACGAATACAAAGATTAGCCCTATCAGCGCAAAGATTCCAACAATCAACCATATAAAAATGCGTGTGAGTCGTTTCATCAAAATCTATTTGGCATGCCAGTTTTTAAAAGTATATACTTTTAACGAAAATATCAAAGACTTAATCTGATGTTTTCTATTTTTGTTGTGTAATATGAAAGATAAATAAAAAAATCATACCAAAGTCTACGACATTGAGAATAAAAAATAAAAGAATCATACTAGGTGTTACCGGAAGTATCGCAGCCTATAAGTCAGCTTTACTGGTACGCCTGTTAGTAAAAGAAGGTGCAGAGGTAAAAGTGATACTAACTGATGCCGCAAAAGACTTTATTACACCTCTTACTTTAGCTACCCTATCGGGCAATCCGGCTTTGTCTTCATTCACCAGAAACGAAACAGGAGAATGGAATAATCATGTAGAATTAGGGCTTTGGGCCGACCTGATGCTGATTGCCCCGGCTACCGCCAACACATTGGCTAAATGCGCCAATGGCATTGCCGATAACCTGCTTGTGGCTACCTATCTGTCTGCCAAATGCCCCGTATTTTTTGCTCCAGCGATGGATCTGGACATGTACAAGCACCAGAGTACCCTTACTAATCTTGAAAAACTGAACTCTTACGGCAATCATATTATCAATGCTGAACACGGTGAGTTGGCCAGTGGCCTGATTGGCGAAGGCCGATTGGCTGAGCCGGAACATATTGTGCATGAACTGGAGCGCCATTTTTTAAGAAACGCCACCCTGATAGGTAAAAAGGTATTAATTACTGCCGGACCGACCCAGGAGCCTATCGACCCTGTAAGGTTTATCAGTAATCACTCTTCAGGTAAAATGGGCTTCGCTATTGCCGAAGCCTTTAGTATGGCAGGTGCAGAAGTAAACATTGTCAGCGGGCCGGTTTCTATACCTTCACCAATTGGCATCAAAGTTGAGAAAGTCTTCTCGGCGCAGCAAATGTATGAAGCCGTAGAAAAACGTTTTCACGAAAGTGATATTATCATACTGGCCGCAGCCGTAGCCGATTATACGCCAAGCCATGTAGCCGATAAAAAAATCAAAAAGAAAGAAGATGTTTTTGCGATAGAACTGACCAAAACTATTGACATTGCAGCAACATTGGGCACACAAAAGAAAAGCCATCAGCTGATAGTTGGTTTTGCTTTAGAAACAGACAATGAACTGGAAAATGCCAAAGGAAAACTGGAAAGGAAAAATTTTGATTTGATAGTACTCAATTCATTACAAGATAAAGGGGCTGGTTTTCGTTATGATACCAACAAAATCAAAATATTAGACAGAGAAGGCAATCTACGTGATTTTGATTTGAAATCGAAACAGGAAGTAGCAGAAGATATATTGAATGTTGTTCTTGAAAAAATATCATCAAAAAGGTAATAGCCTTACTAGTGATTAAACCGGATTATGAAGAAATTAATTATTTTATTGGGCCTTGTTTGTGGTTCGATTGCTATTCAGGCACAGGAACTGAATTGTAACGTAACTATTATATCTGACCAGATTAATGCACAGCAGGCTTCTGAGAAGCAGGTTTTTGTAGATATGAAGATAGCTATCAGCGACTTTATTAATAACAGACGTTGGACAAACGATATTTTCTCACAGGATGAACGTATTAAATGTAACCTGATTATAACGTTTACGAAATCTCCACAACAGAATGTTTTTCAGGGCAATGCCCAGTTTCAGGTAATCAGACCAGTCTATAATACCACCTATGAAACCATATTATTGACTTATGTTGACAGAAGCTTTAATATTTCGTTTTCGCCGGAAGACCGTCAGATGAATTTTAATGAACAATCGTTCAGCAATAATTTAACCTCTATTTTAGGCTTTTACTCATTGATTGCGCTGACGCTGGATTATGATAGTTTTTCAAAAGCTGGCGGGAGTCAGTTTCTTACGCGTGCTTATAATATTGCCAATACAGCTTTTACTGCAGGCCAGGCCGGATGGGAACACTCAGGAGATGTAAGAAATCGTTACTGGTTGGTTGAGAATTTACAGAATCAGCAATTAATGCCATTCCGTGAGGGTTTTTATACTTACCATCGTTTGGCTCTGGATAATTTCACCAGTGACCCTGGTAATGGACGCAGACAAGCGCTTGAGTTTATGAACTCAATTAAAACGCTGCAACAATCAAGAACTAATTCAGTATTAATGAATAGCTTTTTAGATGCAAAGGGGCAAGAGCTGGTTAATATTTTCTCTGAAGCAACAAAAGACGAGAAACAAAAGGCATTTCAGGTACTTTCTTCTATAGACCCCTCAAAAACGGAGTTATACCGGAAATTAGTAAAATAGACAAAAATAAATCTTCGTTTTATCCTATTTTGGTATAGTCTTTGATAAAAGATATACTAGTTTAAGGCGTTTTTCATTATAAACTGAAGTCAGCCTGCCACGAGATACTTTTTGCAAAAAGTGTCGAGCTAATGTCCATTATCGTCAAATACTCGTTTGATTGATAAGTGGTTGAAAGGTTATTGCTTTTCATAAAGATTTTTGCATAATCTTCTTTCTCTTTTTGGGCAATTAAGCTGTTAATTTCTGTTAGTACTTCCTCAATAGAATTCAAAGTAGTCTTTGTAGACGTTTTCATTTTATGATGGGTTTATGGAGGTTATGTCAGCTAAAAAGAACAAATTAAATATTAAAAAACAGCATCGCCTGATAACAAAATTCGTACCACTTTTTTTGAATTTCACTTTTGGTACCGCTCGATAATTTTTTAATTTACTTTCCGGTTTTTGCTAATTCAGAAACAGATTTTTTTTTCGTTTACTGAAAAATTATCAAGAGGTAGCAAAAGGTTTTCTTTATTATTAAGCGGCATTAAAAAGGCTTTAAACGGGACATTTTCGTGCTTATTTTTAAGTGCTTCTAAACAAAAATAAATACTATTTGCCTCATTTACAAGGTTTGGTACGATTATTTCATATGTAATTTATGGGACATCGTAATGGTCACTCCAACCCTCCCGTGAATGAGCATTTTTGCTCTCCTAGTAATTGTAAAGATGCTCATTGTAGGGAGGAGTTGGATGTGATTATGAAAACCAGGGTTATGGTTTATCAGTCAGATATTTCTAGTATATATTCTTTCGGTAGTCAGAGTATATATTTTTGTGTTATTAGAAAAATACAATTTTTCTTTAAAGAGATTTACTAAGATTTATATATATCAATGTAAAAAGAATATTCACTCAATAGCAATTGTCAGTAAAAGTGGAGTCGATTTTCAACTCCACTTTTCTTTTTAAGTACTTTTTACTTCTTGGGACTGGTCACTCAGCTTTCCTTAACTCTTAACCAATTTTTTTAGTGAAAAACAGCAGTCTGTTTTTTCAAAATTCTCTCAATAACAATTGTCTTTTTTCAAGCTCTTCTTAAAATTTCTATCAAACAGCAGTTTTACGAGTTAGGTAATTTTGTTTCAATAGCAATTGTGCTTTCAAACTTCTTTCAATTCTAAATATTCAACAGTGTATAGGTGATGCTTTTGGGTGGTTTTGTTCTCAATAGCAATTGTCTTTGTCAAATACTCTGTTTATTTTTAAAGTAATAGCAATGGTAATTTTTTGTTCTTTCTCAATGCGAAAAATCCGCTCAATAGCAATTGCATCCTAATTATTAACACTCTAATTTAACTCAGGTCTTTTATTCCCTTTTGTTGATACAAATTTATCTTCAATTTAGAAATTAGATATGGCTTTTTCGATGAATTGCAGAAAATGGAGTATTTTTGGAAGCAATATAAGGATAATTGGTAAGGATAAAGAGGTAAATGGTAGGGTATCTAAGATAAGTGGTAGTATTTTCAGCTTTTTCGGCTGGAATATCCGGATAAATAAAAAAAGCAGATATAATGAAATATCTGCCTTAAAGAAGTTGATGTTTTAAATCTATTTGATGTCTAAAACTGCATATTTTATTTTCTTTCTGTCATTTGTATAAGTAATGTGCACCAATCCGTCAGAAGATTGAATAATGGCAGGATAACTGAATTCTCCCTTAGGCTCATCTTCCAATACGCATATATCACTCCAGTTGATACCGTCCGTCGAAACAGCTACGTTTAGTTTTTGTCGGCCATTAGACCATTTTTTACCTCTTGTTAAAGGGTTATACACAATCACCTGCTTTCCGTTCTTTAAGGTAACTGCATCAGTTCCTGAATTAGGGTTTGGCAAACTGGTTGTTTTCAGAGGTCCCCATGTTTTTCCACCGTCTTTAGACCAGGTTTCTACTACATAGTTTTGTTTACTGCGGCAAAGCAATTGCATGCGTCCATCAGCATATTGTAAAATACTTGGCTGAATCACCCCGAAGGTATCATTCTCAATAGGAATCCTTTCCCAGTTCTTGGCATTCTTATCCGATTTCTCCAGATGAATATGCCAGATACCCCCTTTTACGCTTTCTGTGCTTGTCGGATACAAAATATCTCCGTTGGCCAATTGCACAGGTTTGTTTTTAATTGGCCCCAGCATACCATCAGGAAGTTTTTCAGCCTTTGACCATGTCAGACCATTATCTGTCGAAGTTTTTACTTCTCCCCACCATTCTCTTGGGTTCTTACCTACTTTATAAAAAAGAAAGAGTTTACCCTCTTTGGTTTTTATTAATACCGGATTCCATGTAGGGTATCTTAATTTCTCATCAATTACTCCATCAGCTACTTTCTCAGGTTTCGACCATTTCCCGTTTTCATAACTCGACAGCCAGATGCACACATCAGGATTCGACTCACGGGTACCTCCAAACCACGCTGCCATCATTTTACCTTTCGACAATTCAACAATTGTTGAAGCATGGCATTCAGGAAAGGGAGCGCTATCGAAAATATCTTCTTTCTTCAGAACAGGACTCTGGGAAAAACTATTTTCGAAGCAGAATAAACAAATAAGAGTTAACAAGTGTTGAAGTTTCATAGGATACAATAGTTTTGAATAAGGTGGTTTATACTTCTGCGGCTTCGTAACGCCGGATAAATTATTTTAATTATTTTTCAAATATCATAGATTAATACGAATTTAATGCGATATATTACTATCCGTTCGGAGAAAACTTATACATTCATCAATACAATACCCTTATTTACGCCAAACAACACTTTAATTCAACACTATAAATCTTATTATGGAGGCCGTTTTTAATTTTCTGGGAAGTATCCCGTGGTGGGGATACCTGTTATTCTTAATTGCTTTAATTGTTGTCAAAGACATTTCACAAAGAAAACATACCGTACAACACAATTTCCCTTTGGTGGGGCATCTGCGTTATTTTCTTGAAAGTATCGGCCCGGAAATCAGGCAATACCTGGTTGCTAATAACAGAGAAGAACTTCCATTTAACCGCCGTCAACGCTCATGGATTTATGCTTCTTCCAAGAAAGAGAATAATTTCCAGGGTTTCGGCACAGACCAGGATATAAACACTGCAGGCTATAACTTTATAAAACCTGCGCTCTTACCGTTTAAACTCCCTGCGGGGCATCCGAATATAGCCAACCCCTATATATGTCCGTCACCGAAGGTTATTGGCCTATATCATAAGCGTGCACAACCTTACCTGCCAAAGTCTGTCATCAATGTATCAGGCATGAGCTTCGGGTCTTTATCAGCGGCTGCGATAGAATCTTTAAACAAAGGGGCCGATAAGTTTGGCTGCTATCATAATACAGGCGAGGGTGGCGTATCAAGGTATCATAAAAATGGCGCTGATGTAGTAATCAATATCGGAACAGCCTATTTTGGAGTGCGCGATGATGACGGCAATTTTGTAATGGAAAAGCTGGTTAAGCTCTGTAAGGATAATCCTGCTGTTAAAATGATTGAGCTCAAACTCTCGCAGGGAGCGAAGCCGGGTAAAGGCGGGGTTTTACCTGCATCTAAGTTAACGCAGGAGTTGGCAGATATCAGGCACGTGCCTATGGGTAAAGATGTTATTTCTCCGGCCAGCCATAGTGCTTTCTCGAATGTACCTGAAATGATTGATTTCATTGAAAAAATGGCAGAAGCCACAGGCCTGCCTGTAGGTATTAAATCAGCAGTAGGGAAATTAGAACTGTGGGAGGAGTTAGCCGACCTGATGAAGAAAACCGGAAAAGGCCCTGATTTTATTAATATTGATGGCGGTGAAGGGGGTACAGGAGCGGCACCTCCGAGTTTTGCCGACCACGTTTCTTTACCATTTGTTTATGCGTTTTCGTCGGTTTACAGAATTTTTCAGAAAAGAGACCTGAACGATAAAATTACTTTTATCGGAGCCGGGAAACTCGGCCTGCCGGATACGGCTGTGATGGCCTTTGCCATGGGTGTAGACGTGATTAACGTAGCCCGTGAGTCTATGATGTCGATTGGTTGTATTCAGGCACAAATATGCCATACTAACCGTTGTCCGAGTGGTGTTGCCACACAAAATAAATGGTTGGAGTCGGGCATTGACCCTGCCCTGAAAAGTGAGCGTTTTTATAATTATGTAAAAACCCTGACTAAAGAAATATTAGAAATATGCCATGCCTGCGGCTATGAACATCCATGCCAGTTTATGATGGACGACGTAGATGTAGCAATGGGTGATAATAACCGGACGCAATCATTACGTACTACTTATCAATACCAGAAAACACCTGTAAAATTTGAAGGATTTCAAAAATTGCTGGATAGCCCTTATTTAGGTGGGAAGAGCTCACATTGATTGAGCGAAATAATACAGAGGGGATTATATATTCCCTCTGTCAGAAACAGATAAGTCTTAACTCAAAGTGAAAATCGTCTCACCACTTTTACGCTGAATCATCGTTTTGATTTTATCGAACTCACTCGCCGTTTTTATTACTATTGAATCGCCTAAGTAAATAATGCAGTGTTTTAAGGTGGTTTCCACAGATTTTATGCTATCTATATTTACAAGATGTTTATAATTATCTATATCTGTGATTTCTACGAATGTCATAATAGTTTTGGTTTTCTTGAATTAGAATAAAAGCAGTTTAAATACTTTCGTAAATATAACCTAAATACTTGTCTTTTATTATATATTTAGTTGGCAGGTTCTTTTTTGTGATTTTATATCAGCTATATACTGACAAGAAAACTGAAGTAGAAAATGGTGAATACATCTGATAATATTCAACCAAATGAGAGATAGATTTGTGTAAATCTATTTCAGGGCA
>CALRLS020000214.1:0-8693 GCA_943368815.1 Cyanobium sp. NIES-981 | reverse complement strand
AATACATTTGGTTTCTATTCCCCTATAATGTATTCAATTCTATGAAATTTCTACTTTTTATCTTTCCCATTGCTGTGTTTGCTCAGGCACCCCAGAATGTGGAAAGCACACTGGAGACCATTAATATAAAATCAGGCAAACGAACGGTTATCCTCAAAGAAAAACGTCATTTTGAAGCCCCCAACTGGTCGAGGGATGGCAAATACTTCATTATCAATGCGAAAGGTTTATTAGAGAAAATCTCAGTTGGTGGTGAGAAACTCGGCACCATCAATACCGACTTTGCCAACAAATGCAATAACGACCACGGGATTAGCTTTGATGGTAAAATGATAGTAATCAGCCATAATGACGACCGTATGAAAGGTACACAGGGGGGTAGTTCACGTATTTTTACACTCCCTATTGAAGGCGGTATTCCCAAACTCATCACCGAAAAAGCTCCCTCTTATTGGCATGGTATTTCACCCGACGGGCAAACACTTGTCTATTGTGCTTCAAGAAACGGTGCCTTTGATGTATATAGTATCCCTGTAGACGGTGGTGAAGAAAAAAGATTAACTGATGCCGAAAGTCTGGATGATGGCCCTGAATATTCTCCGGATGGCAAATACATCTATTTTAATTCACACCGAACCGGGAAAATGCACCTTTATCGCATGAAACCAGACGGTAGCGAACAGGAGCAATTAACTAATGATGAATATAGCAATTGGTTTGCGCACCCTTCGCCGGATGGAAAATGGATTGTTTTTATCACCTATATAGAAGACCAGAAGGCGTCTCACCCATTTGGGAAAGACGTAAAACTCCGCCTGATGAATCTTAAAACCAGAAAAATCACAGACCTGACTGAAGTGTTTTTTGGAGGGCAGGGGACTATTAATGTACCCAGCTGGTCACCGGATAGTAAAAAACTAGCTTTTGTAACTTACCATGTCGATAAATAAACCCATAATACATTAATCTGATGGCAGAAAATCAATCTCGTCGTTCGTTCCTACAAAACCTGGGTGTCGGGCTCGGCACTACGGCAGCAGCATTTACTATACCCTCGCTTGTGAGTGTACCGGAACCGAAACCTAAATATGAAGGCAAAAAACTGGGTATTGCCCTGGTTGGCTTAGGAAGTTATGCTAAAAACCAGTTAGCAGTTGGTTTAGAGCAAACACCTAATTGCTATCTGGCAGGTATAGTTACAGGTACACCGGCTAAAGCCGAAGAATGGATGAAAAAGTATAACATTCCGAAAAAGAATGTATATAACTATCAGAACTTCGACCAGATAGCTGATAATAAAGACATTGATATTGTGTATGTAGTGCTGCCTAATTCTATGCACCCTGAATACGTGATTCGGGCAGCTAAGGCGGGTAAACACGTGATGTGTGAAAAACCCATGGCCAATTCGGTAAAAGAATGTGAAGAAATGATAAAAGCCTGTAAAGATGCAGGAGTACAACTGGGTATAGGTTATAGAATGCACTTTGAGCCTTTTACAAAGGAGATTATCAGAATGAGTCGCGAAAAAGTATTTGGTAATGTCAAATTCATTAACTCAAACTTTGGTTTTACCATTGGTGACCCCACTCAATGGCGTTTGAAAAAAGCTATGGCTGGTGGAGGCCCACTTATGGACGTGGGTGTATATTGTGTACAAGGCGCCCGTTATGTTACAGGCAGAGAACCGCTTGCTGTTACAGCACAATTCGGCCCGATTACTGACAAAGAGCGCTTTAAAGATGTTGAAGAATCGCTTTCGTGGCAGTTTGATTTCCCGGATGCTGTTACTGTCAATGGTTTTACTTCCTATAAAACCAATATTGAACAATTATTCATAACCTTAGAGAAAGGCTTTATTCAGCTGAGCCCGGCTTATAGCTATGGGCCTATCAAAGGCCGTACCAGTCAGGGAGAGTTGAATCTGCCGATTGTGCATCATCAGGCCAATATGTTAGAAGCCATCGCCCGTGAGTTTCAGGAAACTAAAATGTTTCCAAGCCATATTTCAGGTGAAGAGGGCCTAAAGGATATGAAGATTCTGACTGCAATCTACGAAGCTGCTCAGACAGGCAAGAAGATTAGTTTAGTATGAGATTGACTGGTTCTCAAAAAGGTTGATTGTTTTAAAGATTATGAACCTGTTTAAAAACTTCTAATAGTTAATAATATTAGAAGTTTTTTTATGCTCTATTTTAAGTCTGTTCTTCACCTTGTTTATTAAATATTCAAATTTTAAATGCTTTATTTCTTCTTTTTTTAATCAATATATCCAAAGTTTATTCTTTTGGGAATGTGGGAATAATGTAATTCTTCTATGAAATTATGTAATGCTTGTCATACTACTAATATTCACCTTTGTAGTATACTAATCTATCTAGTAATCAATCGCTTTAACCTGATTGTCTTACTTAAAATAACTTAATACCTCATCTAGTTTGAAACGCCGGTTTATTGCGTAGTAATATACATTTCGTTTAGTTGAAAAGAACTTCTGCTACACAGCTTCTTTTAACATTTATCTAATGTGTTTTTACTACTCTAAAAACTTGTTTAAAATGAAACAGTTAAAAAGTGTCTTACTTATAGAAGACGATGAGGACGACCAATGGTTTTTTATTGAGGCCATTAAAGATATAAGCAATATATCTTTATATCATGTCGCTAACAATGGAAGCGCTGCACTTGATAAACTTAAAAACTCAGCTATCCTACCTGATATTATTTTCTCTGACATCAATATGCCGCTCATGAACGGTATTGAATGTTTTTTAGAAATAATAAAAACCCCAAGGACAAGACATATTCCTGTTGTTTTTATCTCATCAGATACCAGTAAAAAAGAACTGGTATATAAACTTGGAGCAAAAGCCTTTATTGAAAAACACTCTGATAAACAAACTTTGAGTGAGCAACTTAAGCAAATAGTCTAAGCTGAATTTAACTAATAATAATTTCCTGCCTGATTCAAATTTTCAAAATGTGTTTTCGGCTCTCAACAGTATTTTGAAATTATTTTTGATAATTAAGACACCAAAAACGGGAAATTAAATCCGATAATTTATAAGTTTCAATAGCCTTGTTATATAAACCCCTAAGACAGTTATAACAGTTATATGCATCTTAAAATCTATCTTTTGCTCGTAGTAGTCTATAAAAGAATATTCATTTATGAAACTCTATATAAAATATATGGTGAGTATCCGATGTGAAATGGTTGTGAAATCTGAACTTGATAAACTTAGACTTAATTATGGAACATTAGATTTGGGCGAAGTTGAGGTGAAAGGTAATATCACCGACAAACAACGTGAAAAGCTAAAGACTAATTTGTTAAGATCCGGGCTTGAGTTGATGGACAATAAAAAAGCCATGCTGATAGAAAAAATAAAGAATGTAATTATTGAAATGGTGCATTATGAAGACGAAATACCCAGAGTAAAGAATTCTGACTATATCAGTAAAAAACTTCACCTCGACTACACCTATTTAGCCAATCAATTTTCAGAGGCTACAGGCACAACCATCGAACAGTTTATAATTATACACAAAATTGAAAGAGTAAAAGAGTTAATACTCTATGACGAATTGAACCTGACTCAAATATCTTATAAGCTCAATTATAGCAGTGTTGCCCATCTTTCAAATCAGTTTAAAAAGATAACAGGGCTTACCCCTTCTTTTTTTAAATCACTCAAGTCTAAAAAACGGATTCCTCTAGAAAATATATAAAAGCTTTTAGAAAGGTTTATTATTAAAATCCTGTTTGAAACCGATAATTCCGGTACTCGCATTCCGGGAATCCAATTCCGGGAATTCCATTCTGGCTACCAGGAAAAGATTTTAAAATACAATCGTTGGGTATTTCTATCCAACGATTTTTTGCTTATAAGCGGGTAAGTAAATATCACTACAGCTCTCAGATTATATCTATTAAAATTTTCTCCGTCTATTGCTTATATTTACGTTCTCTATAGCCAATTGAAGCATGAAGCGCTTTTTATTTGTGTTTTGTTTACTATTCAATCACGTATCCTTTTCACAGCAAACCCCCTGGCAGTCTATGAGCATTGCAGAGGGGCTTTCGCAAGGAATGGTTTATGATTTGATGCAAGACAAAGATGGCTTTATCTGGGCGGCAACTAAAGATGGACTAAATCGGTATGACGGCTATAATTTTAAAGTATATACCAACGACCCATATAATCCATACAGTATTTCGGGCAATACCTGTACTTCCCTTTTGCAGGATACCAAAGGCAGGATATGGATAGGAACCGAAAAAGACGGCTTAAATCTTTTTGATTCCCGGACACAGAAATTTTATCATGCACAGATAGCCGATAGAAATCAGCAAAATGCCGGAAATTACTCTGTCATAAATATTAAAGAAGATACCCGGGGCAATATCTGGATTATTACCGATAAGCCTGATAAAATATATACGATAGCTAATAATACCAATTTCCCAAATCAGGCAGACTTTTCTACCTCGGTTCAAAAAGCTGTTTTTAACAAAAAGCCTGTAAATTTTTTATCTGATGGGCATTTTTTGCGCTCACAGAATTCTTATTCTTTGTTTCAAAAACATGCTACACACCCATCGGCTAATACCATTCTTACTACCATGGGCAGGATAGGGACACCAATTCTGCAGGACAAAAAAGGGCGATTCTGGGTTTTCAGAGATGATGCAATTGAATGTTGGGATAAAACCGGAGTAAAAAAAATAAATACGGTTTTAGAAAAAACAATCGTTCCCAATCTATTGGCAGATGGAAGCATAATTATTACAAATAAAGAGAATTTATGGATTTTTAATCCTGACAGTCTTTTAAAATTGACTACTTTAGAGGCAAAAAGTGCTTTTGCTGCAATACCGAACAGCAGGAATATCACCAGAGCTATACAAGACAATTCCGGTAACCTATGGTTAGGCACTGGAGGTTTCGGACTATTAAAATTTAATCCCTTAACCAGACAATTCAGGGCTTTTTTGCCCGACCATTCTCCTGCCATGCTTTGGCAAGACCAACAGGGTCGTACCTACATACATGCTAACTTCAATCCGACCTATCAGTATTTCCAACTCAATACCAACGAAAATACCCTTGTACCCTTACCCATAAAGATTGCCGACAAGGCCTTTGTTCATCAATATTTGATGCAGGATAAGAAAGGGAATTTCTGGGTGATGTATGGAATTATCGGAAGATTTGAAAAGTTTCTGGCAAAATACTCAAAAGACTGGCAATTCATTAAAGAATATCCCATTCCGGAATCTGAGTTAATCAGAGGTACTTTTAAATTAAAAATTCATGAAGATGAAAAAGGAAATATCTGGTTAGGGATGACCGATGGCAACTTATGGAGATTGAACCCTGCCGACGAAAAATTTACTGCATTCTCTTTTAAACCCCTGCTTCCGCAGAATGGCTCAACCGTTGAAACTTTTGCCATGTATCAGGATATTAACCATATACTATGGATTGGCACCCAAAAAGGCTTAATTAAAGTAAGTCAATTACAAGAACAACCGCAGTTCATTATTTATAAGAATAGCACAAGCGATAGAAAAAGCCTGAGTAATGATTTTGTTTCAGGCATGATAGATGACCCACTGCAACCACAGAAATATCTATGGGTAAGCACGAAAGGCGGTGGATTGGAAAGACTGGATAAGCAAAACAATACCTTTGAGCATTTTACAGAAAAACAGGGATTACCCAATAAGGTTGTTTATGGGGTGCTGGTTGGTGACGATAAAAACCTTTGGCTGAGTACTAATCGGGGAATTGCCCGATTGAACCCAAAAACGCTGATATTCAGTAATTTCAACAAGTCAGATGGTTTGCAGGAAGATGAGTTCAATACAGACTCTTACTTCAAAGGGCCAACAGGGCAAATATTGTTTGGGGGCATCAATGGTGTCAATATTTTCAGGGCTTCTGAAATCAATAGTGCCAATTCGATACCGGAGGTAAAGCTGATAGGCCTGAAGGTGAATAATAAAGTTGTGGAGCCTTCTGACGAAAATAGTATCATTAATACTGCCATTGAATACTTACAAAAACTTGATCTGGCACATGATGAAAACCTGCTGACGCTTGAATTTGGCCTGATGGATTATACAAATTCAGTTAAAAATCGTTTTCGGTATCAGTTAAAAGGAATTGATAAAGACTGGATTGATGCCGGAACCAACCGATTTGCCAATTATGCCCAATTGCCTTCGGGTAATTATACTTTTAGGGTAATGGGTACTACCAATGGTGAGGTATGGAGCAAACCTCTTGAATTAAGTATCAGGGTTAATCCACCTTTTTATGCCAGCTGGTGGGCCTATTTGCTATATTTTGTGTTGATTTCGTATATCATTTATCGCTTTTATCAGAATCAGCTGAACCGGGTTCGTCTACAGACACAATTACTCTTTAAAGACAGAGAAGCGGAGCGGCTGACCGAGTTGGATACCATCAAAACTCAGTTTTTTACGAATATCTCGCACGAATTCCGGACACCCCTAACACTTTTATTAGGCCCGATTGGCACTCTTTTAACAAAGTATCCACAAGAAACAGTTTTGCCCCTGATGCAACGAAACGCTTATCGTTTGCTCAACCTCATCAATCAATTATTAGATTTAGGTAAACTCGAAAGCAAAGAAATGCAACTGAATCTTCAAAGTGGGAATTTAGCAAAATTTATCGGCATACTGGCAAGTTCTTTCAGTTCTCTGGCAGAAAACAAACAAATCAGGTTTGAGGTTGATATTCGGCCGAAATCGTACATAACTGATTTTGATACGGATAAAATCGAAAAAATACTAACTAATCTGCTTTCAAACGCTTTTAAATTTACTCCAAACGGAGGAAAAATAAGCCTGCTTGCTGAACAGTCAGATGCTTCGGCTGATAAACACACGGAGAGTTATTGGAAGATTATTCTTACAGATTCAGGTATTGGAATAGCACCAGATAAGCTGGATAAAATCTTCGACCGCTTTTATCAGGTAGAAAGTAATACCAGTCGCAATTATGAAGGTACTGGTATAGGTCTGGCTTTGGTAAAAGAACTAGTGAAAATCATGCGGGGGGAAATACGGGTAGAAAGTACTATAGGTAAGGGCAGCAGCTTCTTTCTTGAAATACCTTTTGAAAGAATTGAGACAGCCGATGTTTTAACCGATTTCCGGGTTTCCAGCCAGCTCTTCAATAAAGTAAATTCAACTGCGGAAATACAAGGCAATAAGCCGGATGAAAATCTGCAAACGATTTTATTGGTAGAAGATAATGATGATTTGCGCTTATATATCAGGTATGTTTTTGAAGAAACCTATCAGGTAATTGAAGCTATTGACGGACAAGATGGACTTGAAAAGACACTCGAATTAACTCCGGATTTAATCATCAGTGACCTCATGATGCCACGAATGGATGGTTTTGAAATGTGCAGGCAGTTGAAATCAGACGAAAAAACCAGCCATATCCCGATTATTATGCTTACTGCCAAAGCAGAGGTTGAACACAGAATAGAAGGTTTCAACCTGGGCGCTGACGAATATCTGATAAAACCATTCAATAGAGCCGAAATCGTGGCCAGAGTACAGAATCTGCTGGAAAAGCAGACCCGGCTACAGGCATTCTTCAGCCAGTATATTGTAACACTTCAACCTGATACTAAAAAAGCACTATCGGTTGAAGAAACTTTTCTTCTTAAAATCAAACAGATTACTGAAGCTCATTTATCTGATAGTGGTTTTGGTGTAGAGCAATTCAGTCGGGAAATAGGCATGAGCCAGTCTCAGCTTTTACGTAAAATGAAAGCCATCTCCAATAAAACAGTTATCGAGTTTCTGAAAGATTATCGCCTCGAAAGAGCCGCTCAACTTATACGGCAAAAAACCGGAACAGTAGCCGAAATCGCCTTTGAGGTAGGCTACGAAAACCCTTCTTATTTCACCAAATCATTTCAGGATAAATTTGGTGTGCTGCCTAGTGAATACTAGCAAGCATTGTTAAAAACTTGTACCAAAGCCCACTTCAAGGGCTTTTTTTATGCCCTTGCCGAAAATCTGTCAGCATTTGACGGATTTTTGATAGCCTCTGTGCGCGCCAAAATCTCAATTTTACAAGACCTTTTTATGGTAAAAGATGTAGGAGGAGAAGACCCAATACATTTCTTGACGAAGCTATGTACTTCTCCTTTTTACTTTTCCCATAAACCCCACTTTACCATCTTTTACCATGAACAGCGAAATATTAATTCCCATTGACAGGCATCTGGCTGTCCGGTCAAACCAGATATTAATGCTCAAAGCTGACATTAATTATACACATATATTAATGAATGATGGCAGCTATGTAACTTCTTCCCGAACATTAGGAATCTTCGAACAGCGCTTATCCAATCAGGCTTTTTTCAGACTCAATCGCTCGGTTATTATCAACCTCAATTACATGATTGACTTCCAAAGGGAGGCCTCAATTATCAGAATGGGGAATGATGAGGCAATCGCTATCTCAAGACGAAGAGTAAAAAGCTTTTTGAAAAAATCCAGAACAATCCACACCAAAGAAATTTTTGGTGAAAAGCATCAGGGAGAGTTTTCTCTTTGATGCTTTCATTGCTTTTATGTACAAGACCCTCCCAAAATTGAACCATTATTGCTATGAATATAACATTTACCCCTA
>CALRLS020000213.1:0-8721 GCA_943368815.1 Cyanobium sp. NIES-981 | reverse complement strand
TGATTGTTATGATGCTTCAGGAAATTGTAATCAGTCAACTCTCATAGCTCCGGTTTGGGCTTATGACCAGGGAACAAACGGGCGATCGGTAACAGGTGGAGTGGTTTATAGAGGAAAGAAATTGCCAAACCTGATTGGGAAATATGTTTTTGGCGATTATGTGAGTGGCAAGATATGGTCTTTGAAATATGATGGCTCAAAAGCCACCGATAGTGGAGATAAAATCAGTAATGTGAATAGTGTCTCTGCTTTTGGTGAAGATGCTAATGGTGAATTGTATATACTCGACTATGGTGCCGGGAAGATTTACTCATTAGCTGCGAAATAGATAATAATTATTGAAAATTGAAATCCCCACGGACTTTACAAATCTGTGGGGTTTTTTGTTATTTCTTTCCAAACTTCAAAACAGCATTCCACAAATTATTCATAGCGCCGTTTAATTCAGGAGAGATATTGCTTTTGTAAATAATAATTCCGTAAAGTAGCGTAATGGCCGTAGAGCGATACACTATATCAATGACAGTTTTAAATTTGGAGCCTTCAGTTGTTGGTATGAAATGAACAATCAATCCGCATACCAGCATTATCAATATCACTTTCGGAATATCTATTGTAAAAGGCTGCATTCCCATTTTCCACCATAGTATGGTATATCTTATGGCATTATAATAAATAGTGGCCAGAGCCAATGCAATGGCAGCCCCGTACATCCCATATATCGGAATCAGGAGCCAGTTGAGAAATACAGTCAGAACAATCAGGCTGATCATGATATAGGTATCGTAACGATAATAGGGCGAAAGTGTTAGAATCATCCCATTTAGCCCTGTGGCTAAATCAAACAATTTACCCAGACTCAGAATAATAATTACCCATTTACCTTCTTCAAAGTCAGCCGGAAGAAATTCAAAGAGATTATCGATATTGAGATAGATACCAAGAAAAATCCAGCAACCTACAATCAGGGAGGTTGTACAACTTTTCCGGTAAATAATATCAATATTTTTCAGGTCATTGGCGGCAAATGAGTCCACGATTATAGGTGCAGAAGCTTTATTAAGCGCAACCAGAGACATCCCCATCACACTTCCAAAAAAAGCAGCTGTACTGTATATTCCGGTTTCCTGCAGGGTCGAGATTTCCGCCAGCATTATCTTATCAATATAGAGGATAATCATTGATGAAAAACCTGTAAGGATTGTCAGGAAGCTATAAGTACTGAACTGGCGGGTGAAAGAAGGGGTCATTACCGAAAAATCAGGCCTTAAGGAAAAACCCTCCAGACGAGTTGATTTCCATATCATAGGCACCACATATAAAGACACAGCCAGCACCCATACCCAGATATATTGTGGGAAATCGAGCAGATTAAAAACAACGAGCAACAAAGAAATTAAAATAAGGAAACGCTGTACGAATTGTGATAAAAAGGTTCCGGTTATGGTATCATATAGATTTTTGGCGTAATTATCAAAGAGGTTAAAGAGTATGGTAGCTAAAGTGATAGGTAATAAAAAATAAAAATTAGCAGCCAGAAGGTTTGTTTTACCCTTACTGGCAATCATCCAGTCTTTCAGAAAGTATACTCCGATACAGCAAATCAGGAAGCCTATCAAGCATATAGAAATGCCCAGAAACAAAAAACCTTTATGTCCGCGTTTGGCATCTCTGAAATACACAAAAAAACGGCTCCCGGCAGCATTAAAGCCTAAAGAAGAAATCTGTACCAATACGTACGTATATGAGAGCAATACATTCAACAGGCCAATTTCTTCCTTTTTAAAGAAGTTCGGAAATATAAAAAACTGTGAGATAAAGCCCACCAATACTCCCGCATAAGAGAAAATAGTACCTATAAAAGCCTGTTTTTTTATTACATTCATCGAAAATTACCTTACCTTATTTTACATTAACTATATTACTCATCTGGCTTTCGTTATTCAGCCTGTCAAGCGCCGTAACTACATATACATAAGATTTACGGGCATCATAAGTTTTATCTGTATAGCCCGGCATTCCCTCGTTTCTGACAATCCCTATTATTTTTGAAGGGTTATCCAGATTGATTTTCTCGTTTTTATCAAATCTATATACTACAAAAGCATTGGGTTGGTCACCATCTTTGGCAGGAGCGGCAGGTGTATCCCAGCTAATAAGCAAGCCCATATCATTTACCTTTTTTACCTGTACATTCTCCGGTGCATTAGGCGGAATATTGTCTTTCCAGGGCATAGCAGGAGGGAGGGCAGGGTAATAATACAGCGTCCTTAAGGAGTCGTTGACCGATAACTCATTTTTACTTAATGGCTTGGCGCTGAAATAGATACTCCCCGAAATCTGCGGTTTGCTTCTATTATACCGTACCTGACGTGGTATCTGATTGGCCTTTTCCCAACCAGGCTCATTACTCCCGGCCTTTACCCGATAGGCAGCATGCCCTATGTATAGATGGCGGTCATACGAGTGTTTGGTCCACCAGTCGGCTAATACTTTATAAGGTACTTTATCAAACTCAAAACTAAAATATATCTGCGGGGCTATATAATCAATCCAGCCGTTTTGTACCCATTTTTTGGTATCGGCATAGAGGTTATCATAAGAAGTTTGCCCGCCCTGTGTTTGTGAGCCACCCGGGTCAACAGAGGCATTCCGCCACACACCTACCGGGCTGATACCAAATTTTACCTTAGGTTTTAACTGGTGTATACCATCACTTATATTCTTTATAACCAAATCTACATTGTTGCGTCGCCAGTCTTCAATATTTTTAAAATTGCCCTTGTATTTCCTGAAAGTATCCTCATCACGCAATTTTTCGTTGGCGATGGTATACGGATAAAAATAATCATCGAAATGGATACCGTCAACATCATAATTTCTGACTATATTTAGCACTACCTCTGTAATATAGGCCCTTACTTCAGGTATACCCAGATTGAATAATTTATAGCCGCCATAGGTAATAAACCATTCCGGTTTGGTATTAATCAGGTGGTCCTGGGTGATACTTTTTGAAACTTTATGAGCGCCCCGATTCATATTTAGCCATGCATGAAACTCCATATTGCGCTGGTGTGCCTCATGAATCATGAATATCATCGGGTCATAAAAAGGCTCGGGAGCTGTGCCTTGTGTACCCGTCAGCCATTCTGACCATGGTTCTTTGCCTCTGGCATAGAAGGCATCGGCAGCTGCTCTGACCTGTACAAACACGGCATTCATGCCATAGCTTTTCTGGCGGTCAAGCAAGGTTCTGAACTCTTGTTGCTGGGTTTCTGAAGCTAAACCTTTGCGTGAAGGCCAGTCGATATTATCAATAGTAGCCACCCATACAGCCCGAAACTCACGTTTAGGCCCGGGAGATTTTGAAATGATTTGCTGGGTAACTTTTTTACTACAACCACTCAGGAAGGCATAAATCAGGAGGTAGAAAGCAGCGTTTTTCAAGTACATCTAAATGTTCGTTCTGAAATTTTATCAAAATTAGATAAAAATTTAACCCATCGGCTATTTTTTGTTACTTTTGCTGTGTTTAGCAATAATGTTTAGAGAATTATCATTATTATACGAATTGGATTGTTAATTCTTGGCGTTTTATTTTTTTGAACAAATATAGAATTTAAGAAATAAACGTTTAGAAGGAGTTGAATTTGGTAGAGACGTAATGCATTACGTCTCCTGGGGTCTATCCCGGCCATTATATTTTAATTTAGAAGATATTTCTTCCTGCAATAGATATTTTTTTCTATTTACAGACCCTCAGAGACGTAATGCATTACGTCTCTACGAAAAATTACAATATCATCACTCAATTATTCTTAAAATAACGTGAAAGAATACGGAAGTAATATCCAGAAATTAACAGACTATATCATTAGTCTGCCCGACAAAGACCAACGGACAAAATATGCCCATATTTTAGTAGAATTAATGCGCCAGATTCACCCGAATATGCGTGAGGGCATTGATTATTCTAAAAAGCTATGGGATGATTTATACATTATCGCCAATTTCGACCTTGATGTAGACAGCCCTTTCCCTGCTCCTCCAAAAGAGATTCTAGGGAAGAGACCCATGCTCATTCCTTATAATCAGCACCACCTGAAACATCGTTTTTATGGCCGCAATTTAGAGCTATTGGTATTGAAAGCCATGATTACCGAGGATTTTGAAGACCGTAAGGCTTTTATCTCTTATATGGTGCGCCTGATGAAAAACTTTTATCAGACATGGAACAAAGATTCTATCGAAACAGATGATTGTTTGCAGCAGATTCTGGAACTATCAGGATTCAGATTCCAGTCAGAAATTGATGCGCTCCGCCGTGACGGATTGATGGAATCATCACCTAAAGATGGTAACGGGAGCCGTCAGAGAATACCTCAGCAAACACAGACACAGGGTACTTTCCGCGACAGAGGAGACCGGGATAACAGAGAGCGTGATACCAGAGATAACCGCAATCGGGATAACAGAGATAATAGGGGAGATAGAGATACAAGAGATAGAGATAATCGTAATAAAAACTTCGGAGGCGGAGGGGGCGGTTACAAACCCAATAATAATAACAATAATAATAATAACAACAACAAGAGAAGACGGTAAGCATCTGAATTCCTTTCAAAACCAAAGCTTGATATTTCGATTATATGGCATCTTTTAAAATAACAGGAGGAAAAAAACTACAGGGAGAAATTATACCACAGGGAGCAAAAAACGAAGCGCTACAAATTGTATGTGCGGTGTTGATGACTAAAGAGCCTGTAACGATTCATAATATTCCGGATATCAGAGATGTAAACAAACTCATGGAGTTGTTGGAAGATATGGGGGTTCGCCGTGAGAAAGTTAGCGAAGGCTCTTATCGATTTGAAGCCGCTGAGGTGAATTTTGATTATTTCGAAACCAACGAGTATAAAGATAAGGCTTCTGCTTTGCGTGGCTCTATCATGTTGCTGGGCCCTATGCTTGCACGTTTTGGTAAAGGCAAGGCACCCCGCCCGGGTGGAGATAAAATTGGTCGCAGACCATTGGATACGCACTTTACGGGTTTTCAGAAATTGGGCGCAGAGTTTATCTATGACCCCAACGACGCTTTCTATTCAGTAGAAGGCTCTAAAATGAAAGGCGCTTATGTGTGGATGGATGAGATTTCGGTAACAGGTACAGCCAATGTATTGATGGCAGCCGTAATGACTGAAGGCACAACCACTATTTACAATGCTGCCTGTGAGCCTTACCTGCAACAATTGAGTAAGATGCTTAACAGCATGGGTGCGAAAATTACTGGTGTAGGTTCTAATTTACTGAATATTGAGGGGGTTAAGGAATTGCACGGTTGCGAGCATACCATGCTGCCTGATATGATTGAGATTGGTAGTTTCATTGGCCTTGCTGCCATGACGCAATCAGAAATCACAATTAAGAATTGCCGGATTCCGGAATTGGGAATTATACCTGATGTGTTCAGAAAGCTGGGTATTCAGATGGAGTTCAGAGGTGATGATATTTATGTTCCGGCACAAAGCCATTATGAAATCAGTTCTTTGATTGACGGATCTATACTGACTATTTATGATGCCCCATGGCCGGGCTTTACTCCTGACCTGATTTCGATTATACTGGTAACAGCGATACAAGCCAAAGGAACGGTATTGATACATCAGAAGATGTTTGAGAGCCGTTTATTCTTTGTAGATAAGCTGATTGATATGGGTGCACAGATTATTCTATGCGATCCACACCGTGCCAATGTAATTGGCTTGAACCGTGAGCATAGATTAAGAGGAATCCGTATGACCTCGCCGGATATACGCGCAGGGGTATCATTACTAATAGCAGCAATGTCAGCCGAGGGTACAAGTATCATTGATAATATTGAGCAAATAGACAGAGGTTATCAGAATATAGATGGACGTTTGAACGCCATAGGGGCGGAGATAGCAAGAATTTAGTGATTGAGTGAGTTAGTGAATGAGTGATTAGAAAAAAAAGAATAATCACTCATTCTCACAATCACTAAATCACTCAATTTTTTTTACCTCGTGTATTTGAATTTTAAATGCAAAAGCATACCTTTGCAGTCCCAATTCGATTAATACCGAAATAGATGCCCGGATGGCGGAATCGGTAGACGCGTTGGTCTCAAACACCAATGCCTTCACGGGCGTGCCGGTTCGACTCCGGCTCCGGGTACATTCAAAGGCCTGAATAATTGTAAAACAGTTATTCAGGCTTTTTTTTGAGTAAAAGAACAATTTTTCTCTGACTAATATAAACCACATGAAAAAAGTAATTCTACTTTTATTATTATCCTTCAGTACACTCGCCCAGAAAGTTCAATGGGTAGATAAAATTATAGTTCCTAATCCGAGATATATAAGTGCTAACAACATAAGTGCCATAGGTATTTTGGGTTATCCCGATGCTTTAAAATTAAATAAAGAGAATAAGGATAAAGCATGGCATCCAAATCAAGAATCAGGAAATGTTAATATAAGTGTTGGTTTTAGAGTACCCATGCAGATAAAGCAGGTAATTATTGCTGCAAATTGTGCTATTGGCAATGTTACTTCTGTAATGTTAATTGATATATATGGCAGGAGAATTCCTATTTTCACGAGTCAGACTCCAAACCTCTATGTACAGCATCATTTATGGCATTTAAGATTGCCCCAAAAAACAGATTTTTTAGTTGAAGGAGTGTATTTAGAGGTAAATCCTGCTTTATCAACCATATACCCAACAGAAATAGATGCTATTGGTATTACAAGTGTAGATACTACTCTTACGTATGAAGCTATTAAAAACACAAAGAATACGTTTTGGAAAGACGAAGGGAAATTTGTGTCAATGAATCTGCCTGCCAATGTACCCGATAAAATTACCAAACAGGCTTTGAAATCGAATATAAATGCTTTTCGTTCACAACTCTGTCCGGTAATATCATTAAATGAAGATTTACTTTTTTTTACAGCTTATAGAGAAGCAATCAATATAAAATTTAAACCTGAGAAGCAGAGATATTATAATAATCAGGATATATGGGTTTCAGAAAAAGATAAAAAAGGTAATTGGTCTCCTGCAATTAATATAGAAGAGCCTGTAAATACTGATGAAAATAACGCTGTAACAGGGATTTCGGCAGATGGCAAAAAAATCTATTTATTGAATAAGTATCTCGAAAATGGTAAATTAGCCTCGGGCTTTTCGGTAAGTCGTTTTAACGGCCAAAATTGGGGAAAACCTACAAATCTGGTTGTTGAAAATTTTAAAAACTTCTCCCATATTATGGAGTTTGTTATTGGAATGAATGAGAAGGTGATGTTAATCTCTTATACAAAGGATAGTCTGAAATCATTGAGAAGAGACCGTGATTTATATGTTTCTTTCCTTAAAAATGATGGTAACTGGACTGAGCCTGAATATACCGGAGATGTAATAAATACTTCTGAAAGCGAAGGAACACCCTTTATCGCTTATGATTCTAAAACCTTGTATTTTTCATCTTCCGGCTTTGGTAGTTATGGAGATAGTGATATTTTTATGACTAAAAGACTTGATAGTACCTGGACAAAATGGAGCGAGCCTGTTAATTTGGGTAAAGGAATCAATACGCCGGAATGGAATGGTTATTTTTGGGTACCTGCCTCAGGTGATTATGCTTTTACTTGTTCAGCAATTTCAAATCTGAATGAGGGTATATTAAAAGTCGACCTGTATCCATCTATTAAACCGGAACCTGTTGCTATTTTATCAGGCAAAGTTATTGATGATAATGGTAAGCCGGTTTCTGTCGATATTATTATGAAAAATTAGCACAAAACTGTTTTTGAAGACTATTGGGCGTCGAATGATAAGGAAACTGGAAACTATCATTTGATTGTACCTGTCGGAACAATATACACCTTGAAAATCAATAGATTCGGGTATGAATCAATCTCAAAAGAAATTGATTTAAGTGAGATGAATTCATTACAAAAGATTGAATTAAACTTCACATTGGATAAGATAAAATAAGGCGTTTATTTCTGAAACGAACTTACACAAACCTATTTACTGGTACTATATTTTTTAATAGCTCCGTCCCGTTTATTTAAACTAAACCAAAAGAAATATATTTATTAATTTCACAATAAAGTAATGGAGAATAAGCAAGCACCCTCATTTGTTCTTATAATTGTAGCTATCATTTTAGGTGTGGTATTATTTAAACAATTTGATTTTAAGAAGCTTGAATTTGAGAAACCGGGTTTAGCCGTTGTATATATAATCGTCTTTGTATTTTCGATTTATATTCTGATTAAGAACTCAAGAAGCAAATAGATTAGCCAGACAAGGGGTATTGCAACTTTACATATAATTATATCTAAGCACACACTTTATGTAAGCCTTCAATCTCATTTTCCTGGCTGCTTTTAAAAAGTAAAAGGACTTTCGCCAAGCCGGATATATATCGCTCCGGTCTAATTTTTTCTTATAGAAACAGAACCCTATGAGTCAATTTGTTCTTGCATTAAGGGCCTTGAAGTCGGATGTGGAAATTCATAAACATTCGGCTTTCCAGATTGTACTTTCAGAAGACGAACCTTTTGATAGTTTTTCTGACGGAAAAAATTATACAAATATTTATGGCTTTGTCATCAAACCACAGGTTGCACATGCCTGCAAGTGTGGCAACAGCAATTTAATTATTCTGAACATAGAGCCTTATTCATT
>CALRLS020000212.1:0-8806 GCA_943368815.1 Cyanobium sp. NIES-981 | reverse complement strand
TCGATGTAGCTTTATCGTTGGTTAATCATGTTGATAAACCTATTGATGAAGTCATTAATAAATATATTATTAATCCTTCAGGAGCTTTTGATAAGCCGACAGGTTCTGCAGGTAATCAATTTTATCAGCCTTTAGGTACCTGGTCAATGCATGTGGAGAGTTGGTTACGTAAGCCGTCTTTCCCGGTTCATTTTATCCGTTATGAAGATATGAAAGACAGGTCTTTCGAAACATTTAAAGGCGCCATTAAGGAAATGGGCAATCAGGTAAGCGATGAGCAAATCAGACAGGCTATTGATGCAACGAAGTTTGAAAAATTGCAGAAAAAAGAACAGGAGACTGGTTTCAAAGAGAAACAGGTGCCTTCCAACAATTTCTTTTTTAAAGGACAAGTAGGCAGATGGAAAGAAGAATTAAGTGATGAACAAATAGAAAAAATACGCAGTATCAATAAACCAATGATGCAGGAGTTTGGCTATTGGTAAAAACATAAAAACCAAATGAAGTATACGATTAACAATGAGAAAGTCCTGATTACAGAGCTAGGCAATGAAGGTGTATTGTTTGAAATTGAAAGCAATAAATATGTGTCGCTTAACGAAACATTATTCAAAATCCTGAAGGGAATTGAGCAGGAGCTTGATATAGAAAGTATCGTGAAAAAGCTATGTGATGAATATGATATTCAGGAAGAAGTATGTCGGACAGAGGTAGCTGATGCATTAGCTTTTTTAGAGAAAGCCAATTATATTGTGCAATGAAACTCCTCAGCAAAATATCTGCTTTCTTTAAGCTTTCTTTGCGCCGGAAATTCCTTCTGGCTGTAATGGTGCCACTTTCATTATATACTTATTTTGTCTTTCGTTTTTTTAAGAAAAATGCCAGATTCGGAGAAGTGAATAAGCCGCAGCAGACACGCCACGATGGAATTGACATGGCATTGGTGCGTGATATTAGTCTGGCTATAAGAATAATAAGCAAGTATAGTCCATGGCAAAACGTTTGTCGGCATCAGGCTTTGCAGGCAAAAATACTCTGCCGGTTTTACAGGATACCCTATATCATTTATGTGGGTTTCAAGAAGAATACTGCCGGAGCAATTGAAGGCCATGCCTGGACGATGGTCAACGAACAATTCGTCACTGGTTTTTGTGTGGTGAATGAATATACCGTTCAGACGGTTTTTTCATAATACAAAACTTAGAATCTGCCCACTACATGCTTCAATGGCAGTCGCTTCGGTAAAGATTGTCAGATGAGGTGCGGCAGGACGTTCAAATCGAGAGTCCTTTCCTGTGAAGTTCTTTAGCTGGTTCCGGGCAGCTTTGGCGTAAAGTCCTTTTGTGTCGCGTTCTTCACATATACTTATAGGTGTGTCAACAAAAACCTCGACATATTTTTCTTTCAGTATTTGCCTGTTATTATGGCGCATTGCCTCAAATGGCGTAATAAGCGCCACAATTACCCAATAGCCTTCATCAATAAATAGCTTAGCAATTTCCGCTGTTCTCCTTACATTCTCTAAACGATCCTGTTCAGAAAAACCGAGGTCTCGGTTAATGCCCTGCCGTAGAATATCCCCGTCCAGAATTTTCACCTTTTGAGCGGGTAATTTTGAAGCAATGCTATTTGCCAGCGTAGTTTTTCCTGCTCCCGATAAGCCCAGAAGCCATATACATTTATTTTCCAATCTAATCGTTCATTAAAGATTGCTAGTGGATTCAATAATAACTAAATAATCAATTCCGTGCTAAAAAAGCGCAAAAAATATATTTGTTTATTCAGACATTAGAAGTTGTTTGAGTTAAATTTAGCTCTTATTTCTAAACACATTCCCCTTTAGCAGGTATGAAACAAACCAGAAGAGAATTTTTACAGACCCTTTCGGCAGGAACAATGTTGTTGTCTGGTAATACACAGGCATATCTGCACGAAGGTAAGAAACTGGGGATTGCTTTGGTAGGCCTGGGGAATTATGCAACCAACCAACTGGAAAATGGCCTTTGAGACCTTGCCCTTTCAGCAGATTAATCAAATGGATAATTTTGCCGATTGTATCATTAATAATACTAAATCATCAGCCTCGGGCGAAGAGGGCATGATGGATTTAAAAATCATAGAAGCCATTAAACGTTCAGCCGATACCGGGAGGAAGGTGAAGATTGAGTGGTAGTGAAAAGAACAAAATGATTTTAAATAATAGAGCCAGGGCATTGCCCTGGCTCATGTTGCCGAATAGATTGATTCTTTAAAACAATGGCCGGATGCGAACCGAAAGTCTCGTTCTAAGCTAAAGGCGTAAAAAGATTAAAGGTAGACCCTTTGCCGGGTTCGCCTGATGCAGTTATAAAGCCGTTATGGTTCTGGATGATTTTCTTGCAGATGGCCAGACCTATACCAGTGCCTGAATATTCATTTTTATTATGCAGGCGTTGAAAAAGCTCAAATATCTTCTGCGAATATTGCTGGTCGAAACCTATACCATTATCGCTGATGCTTACCATATTATAGTTTTTCCCGGCAACTGCCCCCTGATTAAGGTAAGATTTGCCTGCTACAGTTTTTGAACTAATCTTTATTTCAACCGGAACATCGGGTTTGCTGTATTTGATGGCATTGCCTATGATGTTTTCCAATAATTGCTGAAACTGGAAGGGGATAAGGTTTAATTCGGGGAGATTCGTGCTTGTAATGCTTACGTTTCGCTCTTCAATACTTTCTTTCAATGAGTTCCTTACTTCGTCCAGCAAGCTATTCAAGTTGGTTCTTTCAAATACCTTGGATGCGGAAGTAGCCCTTGAAAATGCCAGTAAGTCGTTCATGAGTTTCTGCATCTGGCTTGCTGAAGTAATAATACGAGGCAAAAACTCTTT
Organism: Cyanobium sp. NIES-981; assembly: GCA_943368815.1. GTDB lineage: Bacteria > Bacteroidota > Bacteroidia > Cytophagales > Spirosomataceae > Emticicia. Next base: position 5,933 of record CALRLS020000212.1, on the reverse strand, counting down.
CGCAGTTGGTGACAATACCTCAAAGTCTTTCTCAAAAATCCTGTTGCTGAACAACTTTATTTTCCGCAACGGTTCCTGCAAATCATGGCTGGCAATATAGTTAAAGGAGGTAAGCTCTTCGTTACTTCTTTGCAGTTCAAGGTTTTTGAGCTCCAGTTGCTGATTGATATGGTATTGTTCGGTTACATCCTGGCAGGTACCAGTCAGTTTATGAGGCTTGTCAAATTCATCCAATATTACCTCTCCCTTGCCTTGCAATACTCTTATGGTGCCATTGTCCCACATAATGCGTATGACATAGTCTTCAGATATATTGGTACGCAACGCTCTTTGTATTTCTTCCAGACGGCGGTCACGGTCTTCCGGGTGAACCAGCGAAAGAAAACGCTCAAAGTGCATTTCTTCTGATTGAGGTTCAAGACCATAAATGCGGTACATTTCGTCGCTCCACTCAATTTTGTTGGCAGGTATATTCCAACTCCAGTTACCGATATGTGTTAGTGCCTGTGCCTGTTTATGTAGCTCAATGGTATGCTCCAATTGTTGCAGCATGTCGTGGCGCTCGGTAATGTCCATCACAGTACCTCTCATTTTGAGTGGTTTCCCATCCTGAAAAGTGACTAAACCACGCGACCAGATAACTTTTTCTGTGTTTTTCTGATAACGATATTCACATTCATATTTACCTTCGCCGGTAATGGCTTCATTGATGGCTGCCGTAAGTCTGGTCTGGTCGGCGGGGTGTACATATTGCAGAAATGTCAGATAATCCTTGCTTTCGTCTAATTCAAATATTTTCAGTAGCTGGTCTGAGTAAAGCGAAGTATTGCCTTGCAGGTCCCACTCAAAGCTGCCTAATCCGGCTATTTCCTGTGCCTCGTTTAGTTGTTGCTCACGCAATTGCAGTTTCTGGGCTGCCTCTATCTCTTTATTAATATCGAGCGACATACCGATAATCTGTGATAGCGCACCCGCTTCATTTCGTTTGAAAATAGTTTCATAGACACGCTGCCAATGATACCCCCCTCTTTTATTTTTAATCCGATACTCCATGCTCCTGATTTCGCCATCCTTGGCCGAAGAAAAGTCACTGAAGTGTTCGAGTCTTCTATCTAAATCGTCAGGGTGAAGCAGGGCTGAGAATACGTTTGCACCAAAACTTTTGATTTCTTCGCTGGTAAAACCTATCAGTTCTTCTCTTTTATTGGTTGAATAAATTTCTCTTTGTTCAATTACATCAAACACATAAATAGTGCCGGGCAAGGTATTGTTTACTTTCTCTATAAAGTAAAGATGCTCATTTATTTTTTGCTGCTTGATATTGAACAAGGTATAATAAGACCTTTCCTCGACGGTCAATATAAACTGGTCCAGTTCACCAAGAATATTATTATAGAGACTCAGATCAGTTGTATAATCAGGCAGGAAATGCCGAAAGGCTTTTCTGCGCGCAAAACTTCCGCCCGAAATATCCTGTGCTACAATCTCATCGTTCTGCACCACAATAAGCTGGTTTTCAGTCCATTTTTTTAACGAAATATCGATAAATTCTTCTATGGTGTTGGTGGCAAAATAACCCAGAAGCTCTTTTGTACCCTGAATCGACAACTGAATCAGTTGGTCTTCGGGCATGTTTTCAAAGAATTTCAACACGGGTAGCTTTACTTCCCTCGAAATAGCCAGTAATGTACGCGTGAAATCCTCTATTCGTTCGTCAAGAAGATATTGTGCGTAGGCGGGTAAGTATTGAAAATATAACAGATTAGGCCTGATAGCCTCATTAACAGAACGAACTTCGTCTGCCTTGCCTTTCGTAAGAGACATGCGTCAAGGTTTTAATACTTTAAAACAAATTTTTCTTTGTCAGGTTGAGGTTTATACTCTTCGCATTTGAGCGTAAAAACCTTCTTTAGGATAATTTTAAGTTTTAGGTATGAGTCAGGCTTTGAGATATAAAGATTGGCACCTGCTTTAAAGGTGGAATTTATCTGGTCTACATTCGAGCTGGTCGAGTAAATAACCACGGGTATATTTTTATATCTCGTATTGGTTTTTATTTCGGACAAACATTCCTGTCCGTTTTTGAAGGGCATGTTCAGGTCCAGGAAAATAGCATCTGGTACCTTGCTGGAAAGCATATTCATCAACTCTATCCCGTCATTGGCAGTTTTAACTGTTACTGTACTTACGGTTTCCGACATAGCTTCGGTAAAGAAAATCCGGTCATCTTCGTCGTCGTCAGCAAGTATTATATGATAATTTTGCTTTGTCATGCAGTTCTCAATAGTTAGGTTCCGGGTAATTCAAAAGGGTATTTCGTCCGTGTAAGCAAAAACAAAAGAAAGAGAACTCGCGTATAGGTAAATGTCGTTGATAAATGGCAAATTTTTCAAGGCAAGTACTATAATAAACCTATTATCTTGTATTATTCATAAAGTTAGGTTAAAATTACACACCATTTTTGAATTATCTTTATTTTATTTTGTACTCTTTTGTAATTGAACCTTTTTAAACTTTTAATTTACTGCCGAGAATGAACTAGTTTTTGCTCAGATGAGACTAATTATTTCGTGCGTAGCAGAGCTACGGACGAAATAATTTGGCGAAATATGAGTGAAAACTAGACATTCGTAGGCCAAAGGAATAAGTTTAAACAGGTTCATTAACTGAATTTTATCTGTTTAACCTTTTTAAATGACAACAACCTCATGTGCAGAAGCAGATTCTCCGTTTATTTAGTACTTTTTCTTTTTATAGGTTCTTATGCGCAGGCACAGATTGGCGTAGGAGCAAAGGCACCTAAAGGTGCAGTTGTATACCTTGACGGCACCCGTAAAATGCTGGATGAAAAATGGACCTACTGGCAAGGCCCGAGACTGGCGGCTACCCTGCCTATCAAGTGGTTTGTAGTAGATGACCCGACCGGGAAAGGTACAGCCATAAACACCAATGACCCTGCCGCTGCAGGTGGCAAATACGGTGCGGCTGATATTGTAACCAAGGATACTTTTCGTGATTTCAGAGCGCATGTGGAGTTTTATATCAGCAAACCCGGTGGTAATAGTGGTGTGTATCTGCAAAACCGCTATGAGATTCAGGTATTGGATGGCGACTCGACCTCTCATGGTTTGGCGGCTGTTATCAATGAGTCGAAATCACCTTATTATGCTTATAATGGCGTCGGTAAATGGAATGCTTACGATATAGTTTTCAGAGCGGCACGCTTCAAAGACGGAAAGTTGGTGGAAAAGCCATTGGTAACCTTATATTTTAACGGTAAAAAGGTACATATCAACCAGGCTATCAGTCAGGTTTGGGGTGGGCCAAATTCCGGAATAGACGGAGGCAATGATGGCGGTAAAGGTATTACTGATACACCCGGAGGCTTGAAATTACAGGCAGAAGGGCATGATGTACTATACCGCAATATCTGGATTAAACCGCTGGATTTGAAAGCGGCTAATACGGATTTTTAATCAGGGGGTAGAGGGCAAGGTGCAGAGGGCATTGCCGAATATTCAGATACCAATTATAGATAATGGCGAATGGGTAATTTACTCATTCGCTTTTTTTGTGATAAATTCTGTAATGGGTTTGTTTAGTATCATTAAAACCAGCCCAAGTATGGTTTGCGTTAAATTAAAACGAAATTCAGAATTATCCCTGAATATACTGCCATTAAAAATGCCGATGAAATCATCGAAGAGTGCCGGAAAAATTTCGATTATCATCAGACCACCTAATACAATAGTTGCCATTCTTAGTACTGTATTGCTGCTAATATTCAAATCTATCCGGTCTTCTGCGAAATTTTTATCCAGCCCCAGAGTATTAATCACCCAGTTTGTTTTGAATATTAAGGTAAGCATCACAACCATATAGGCAGACAAGCCAAAGAGAACTATTAAAATAGCCTCGCCAACATTGCCTTCATTGTATTCTGCAGTTGCATAAACCTGCATAAGCGCAATAGCTTGCAAACAATTGGCAATTAATCGCAAGCCCAGTATTTTAAGAAATATCAGCCAGAATGTCCGGATGCTCATAGATTTGGAAAATGTTAAGGTTAATTAATGTTTAGGATAGTGCTATTTCTATAACCTTCAAAAATACAAAATGCCTTTGGTAATTGTTAAGATTTTTATTATAAGTGCGGTTGATTTGTTTGCTTCAAATCTATAAAGCCGTATTGTGGGCTATTGTTTATGGAATTGTAAAGAATTTCCGTGCACAGAAAAGAGAGACTTAGCTTAATATTTTTTCTTTAAATTGTAATGAATCTTCTTCTGAATCGTCTGGTCAAGAGGGTGTTTAATTAAAATTAAAATTTAATACAATTCTTCTGTAACCTTTTCGTGTAACATGAGTTTACCTGCCAGAATGAGGAAATCTCTGACCATTTATCATGCTAATTTACCATCTACGAAAATTTTCGTAACAAACCTTGGAAGTTAATTGCAGTGGTAATATATTTGCTACGAAATATTTCGTAGTTGTAAGAGTTAAGCGCAGAATGGGTGATTTCTGAATAAATTTTAAACCTTACTTTTGCACCGGCATGCTGTTTTCTTATAAGTAAGTGGGTATTTAATACCTGTTTGCAGTTTACAAAATTATTGAAAAAGCTATAAAAATTATCATGAAAAATTTATTACTAGTATTATTCCTTACGGGCATATCAAACCTTTTATATGCCCAGACATTCTCCATCAAAGGTCAGGTAAAAAATCCACAGAATGAAGTAGTCTCGTTTGCGACCCTGGCCATTCATTCAAGCAAGGATTCATCTCTCGTAAAGGCCGATATCGCCGACGAAAACGGTGGTTTTAAAATCGGTAACCTTAAAGCAGGAAAGTATTTTATCAAAGTTACGGCTGTTGGTTTCAGTCCGTTCAGCTCGCCTCTTTTTGAATTGGTTGATAAAGACATTGAGTTTCAGCCCTTTACGGTAAAAACTGACGCCAAGCAATTGGGTGAAGTAAAAGTAGTTGCTTCCAAGCCGTTGATTGAAGTACAAAACGATAAAATTGTATTCAATGTAGAAAGCAGTATTAATGCAACTGGCCTGAATGGACTCGAAATACTGCAAAAATCACCGGGTGTGCAGGTAGATAAAGATGAAAATATATTGGTGAAAGGAAAATCAGGCGTGCGCATCTATATTGACGGTCGCCCGTCGCCTATGAGCGGAAAAGACCTGGCATCTATTCTGAAAAGCATGAGCTCGTCAGATATTGAAGCCATTGAGGTAATCACCAACCCATCGGCCAAATACGATGCCGCAGGCGATCTGGGAATCATCAATATCAGATTGAAAAAGAATAAAAAACTGGGCACTAATGGTAATATAAATTTAGGAACCAATTTCGGTATTACACCAAAATTCAACGGCTCCATCAATCTGAACCATAGAGATAAGAAAGTCAATATTTATGGTAATTATAGCTATAATCAGGGAGCATGGCATAACCAGACACTTGACGACCAGGTATTGAATAATATTGCTTATTATAAAACCTGGAAAGGGATATTCAGAGATACCTCTCACAATGCCAAAATTGGTATGGATTATTTTATTAATTCAAAGCATACTATCGGGATTAGCGCCAATGGCCGCACAAGCGACCACCAGGGAGGTGGAGAAAGCCGGACACTGATAGGAGATATAATCAAGCCTGATTCAGCCATACTGAATTCGCAGAGTGCCATACCTGAGAAAAATAAGAATCTCAACGTTAACCTCAATTATCGCTATGCTGATACTACCGGCCATGAACTGAATATTGATGCCGACTATGGTATTTTTACTTCAAGAGGTATCAGTTATAACCCGAATACCTATGAGTTCCCGAATTCGGACAGGCCGTCTTTCAGCAGGAATTTCGTGAGTAAAACACCTATTGACATCAGTATCAAATCGTTTAAAATAGATT
>CALRLS020000211.1:0-8822 GCA_943368815.1 Cyanobium sp. NIES-981 | reverse complement strand
AATAAAAAAATACCCCGGCAAATCTTGTCAAAATGCAGGGGTATTATTAAATCCGACGCTTTGTATTATTAGATAATTTTGCCACAATTTTCACAAAAAAGCACTATGTTACACAATGGTTTCTCTTCTTCATATTGTGTAACATAGTGCTTTTGGTGTACATTGTGGCTATTCTATCGTTTCACGTATAAAAAGGCTTATTACTTCTCCAAAGGATGTTCGGCCAATAGCTTTGAAGCATTATAAATATCCTTCTGGTTTTTCAAGGCTGCTCTTACCACTTTTACCTTTTCAGGTTGAATAGCAGGGGCTTTATTACCAAAAGAATTGCGCACATAGGTTAGTACTGCGGCTACTTCTTTGTCATTTAATAAGCCCTCAAACGGTGTCATGGGTACTTGTCCCGGATATTTTTTGCCGTTTACTTCTATTGGTCCTAATAAGCCTTTCAGAACTATCTTGATTGCGCGTTCTTCATTACCATTTACCCAGGTTGTACCAGCTAAAGGAGGGAAGCCTGAACCAGTTAGTCCTTTACCGTCCGCCTGATGGCAGGTAGTGCAATAGCCCTCTTTGGCATAAATGGTTTTACCTATGTTAAACAATTCAAGTTCTGCGCCTTTCAGAGTCGATTTTTCTGCCACTTCTTTTGCTTTCTTCACAGGCATATCGTTGAGGTGAGCTACCGCCGTTTCATAGGCATGTATCATCCAGTCGTCTAAAGGTTTCTTTTTGGCTTCTGCTAAAATAGGATTACCTTTTGCTTTGCCAATCCAGGACGATGCCACAATAGCATCTAATCGTACCCGACTGTTTTCATCCTTCGCGGCCTGCATCAACAAAGCAGCTTGGTCAGCAACCTGATGGCCTGTAAAACGCAACACTTCAACTGCCGCTGCTCTTGCATGGTAATCTTTGGCTTTCAGCATCTGGCGAAGCAATTTCTGGTCTACTTTATCTAAACCCCAGCTAACCCATAGTGCTTCTAATATATGGTGTTCATAGCGCGGGTCGTTTTTGTCTAAAGCCGCTACCCATTTAGTGATTTTAGGCAATACCTCTGCCGCGCTTCTGCCTCTCAATTCTCTGCGTGTGCGATAACGGGTACGGTATTCCGGCAGTTTCAGGTTATCTAATAATGTTTCTACACTTGCTCCGGCAATTTTAGCGGGGGCGACTAAAGGCCTTGATGGATATGTAATGCGGTAAACACGTCCATGAGAGTGATCGCGCAATGGGTCACGGGCATTGTGTTGCATGTGGCCTATCAGAATATTATGCCAGTCAATTACATAAAGAGAACCATCAGGAGCAAATTCCATATCTACCGGACGAAAGTTTCTGTCCTCACTCACAATCAAATCTGCCACATGTTTGCTTTTATAACCTGTACCATCATCTACCATGCTATGCATTTTCATGCCAAGGAAACCTATGGTATTATTGATTAACAAATCGCCTTGTACATTATCAGGGAAATGGCGGCTTGAAACAAATTCCAGACCAGAAGTAGGGCGAACCATGTGGTCTTTTTCTATTAATTGTACACCTTTATGCGTGTATTCTCCATAACGTGGCAATACAGTACCCGGCATCATCCAGCGTACATCTGGGCTTGATGTTTCTGCAAAAAACGGTTGTCCCCAATCATCAAAAGCAATCCCCCAAGGATTGGGTATAGACAATTGCGCCGTACGTTCCAGTTTACGCAATTGTGGGCTATATCTATAAAATCCACCGTTGGTAGCACGTACCGTGCCGTAAGAAGTTTCCACATTCGTATGTAAAAATACTCCCTCACCTGAATAAATCGCTCCTGATGGATCCACACAAAATGCATGGCTATTATGATGCGTATCATGGTCATCATAACCACTTAAAATAATTTCTATCTTATCGGCTTTATCGTCACCATTGGTATCTTTCAATAATTTCAGATTGGTACCTTGCGAAACAAATACACCTTCATTCGAAATCTCAAACCCAAGCGGAAGATGCAAGCCATCGGCAAAAATCGTTTGTTTATCGGCTTTACCATCATTGTTGGTATCTTCCAGAATCAGGATTTTATCATTTGGTTTTGCATCACCCGGTTTATAATGCGGATAACTCGGCATTACAGCTACCCATAACCTACCCTTAGCATCGAAAGACATCTGCATAGGTTTTGATAAATCCGGAAATTCCTGTTCAGAAGCAAACAGCTCGATTTTATAACCTTCCGGTACTTTTAATTTATTGAGGGCTTCATCTCCATACAGATAAGTTAAGCTACCGTTCTTTTCCGGATTGAAGTTGGTTTTTACCGGCGGCAATTGTTTTGTGTTTTTATCAGCCGATGCCACATCCATTTTTTCGCCTTTAGAAGCCGCTAACCAAACGGCTTTATCACGGATATCAGTCATTTCACGAATCTTCTCAATCTCGGCAGGATAATTATCAGGCCCGAAGGGATTATAACGACGACCATATACATGCACACCGTTTGGAATCTTATAGTCGTTGTGCCACATCCAGTTTTTTTCTTTTACTGCTTCCAGAATCAAATTTCTGTTGGCTTCTGCTTTCGCAGGTGTTTTACCGAAAATGGCATCTGTTATTAGGGTAGAAAATCTTTTATAACCTTCTTCATTCAATTGCGAGCCATCAATAGTCAAAAACTCCTGGGTGGTATCATACCATTTTTTAGAGGGAGTAAATGCATCTACAAACAATACATTATTCTTGTCGGCTACTTCTTTCATCGCCCTGGTATATAACCAGAGATTTTCATTTTCTTTTACGCCATTGGGCAAATCATACTTGCTCGTAAGGTCTTCAAATGCAATAGGTGAAACGAGTACCAATTGGGGTGCACTTTTGCCGTTGTATTTCTGATTGAGCGTGTATTTGATAAAAGCATCCAGTTCAGCTTTATAAGTGTCCAATTTCGCCTTTCCCTGAAAAGATTCACTATAACCGAACATGCCAATGATAATGTCTGTTTTTAATCGCGTCAACCATTGGTCAGGAGAATCAAAATGCCCTTCACTACTTGAATTTTTAGCATATTCTGTCTGGAATTGCTCAGCTCCCGGAAAAGCCCAGGGCAAATTACGGCTGGCATGAGGTCTGAAACCCGGAGTATCGCCACCATCACACATATTGCGGATAAACAACGAATAATCAGGGTAACGGACATGCATTTCGGTCTCAAAAAGCCCGTAATTCATCATTCTTGAACCTAAATTCCCACCTATCAAGGCTATATGTGAATCTTTCTGAACCGTTAGAGTTTTAGGAGGGGTAGCCTGAAATGAACTGATAGCAAAGACTGTCAGCACAAATAAGATTATTAATAATCTGATATTTTTCATGAATAGAATAATGTTAGGGTTGTGTTAAAGACAACCCCACACCCCAACCTCTCTCCCCAACAGTGGGGAGAGAGGCTTTTATCTCCCCACTGTTGGGGAGGGTCGGGACGGTTGCCCGCTGGTGTGGGGTTTTTAAAATCATTTAGTCATACCTCTATAAGGTACATTAATGTCAATTTTGCCTTTCCATTTTTTAGGTACTTTCTTGCCTAATTCCCAATGGATAGCATTGATTACCAGACGTTGGAATGCCTCTACCTGAAAATCTTCCGGGTGGCCTAAGGTTGTTGTGAATACTTTAGCACCAAATGAATTAATGCCTGTCCAGGCAACCGGATTTTCAATCGCAGCTTTGTCAGGATTCACCGATTTACCCATTAATAACCATTCTGAACCTTTGGTTGGGTAGTCAGGTAAAACCCTGTATAGCCACGAACGGGCGTGAAAACTTGGCGCTACTCCTGTCAGAATCGGGTGTTTGGCTGCGGCCGGAATAATGCTTACATCCGTACTACTTTCATGTCCGTAATGTGTATGAGCCGCTTTACCACCCCAACCCGGAGGGGCATTGAGGGCAAATTCTCCGAAAGCATTCCATTTCTCCAGTTCACTTCCTTTCGGATAGTTGAAAGCATGGGTAGTAGTACGGAAACCCATCACAGGCTTGCCTGATTTCAGATAGGCTTCAATATGGTCGAGTTGTTCTTTAGGTAATTGTCGCCAACGCAGATAGAATACCGCCAAATCAGCGTCTTTCAGAGCCTCTAAACCCGGAATATCCTTTTCGGCATTCTGGTCAGGATAGGCCTTCAGGACTTTGGTTCTGAAACCGTAGTTTTTTTCTAATTCAGCGGCGATTAGCGGAAGGGTGTGCTCGCCACTATATTCGTGGTCGCCTGTGACAAATACAATCAGAGGAGCCTTTTTGGATTGAGCGAATGACTTATTTACCGTTGCATGGATAAATAAAATCAAAAGAAAAGTGGATAATATGGACTTTGCCATAAATAAAAGAGAGTTTATAGGTATAAGAGTATGTTTAAACATACCCGGAGGTTTGAATATTTGTACGCAATTTACATATTTTTAAATAATATCATTAACGGATGCCCTATATTAAAATGATTGGACTTATACCGCTAAAAAGAGCATTTCTTTGTTAAATTATTGATAATAAGGGGTATTTAAGTCAAAAATATTTGCAAACTGTTTTATGTTTTCAAAAAAAGGTCGTACCTTTGCAGCCCTATTTAGGAATTTAGTAACTAAACGAAAAATAATTTTCAAAACAAAATGCCTACTATACAGCAATTAGTAAGAAACGGTAGAGAGCAAATGACTTGGAAATCGAAGTCTCCAGCGTTGGACTCATGCCCGCAACGTCGTGGCGTGTGTACTCGTGTGTATACTACGACTCCAAAGAAACCAAACTCGGCACTTCGTAAAGTGGCCCGTGTTCGTTTGTCTAACCAAAAAGAAGTAAATGCCTACATTCCGGGTGAAGGACACAATCTACAAGAACACTCAATCGTATTGATTCGTGGTGGTCGTGTAAAAGACCTTCCGGGTGTGCGTTATCACATTGTTCGCGGTGCCCTTGATACTTCGGGTGTGAGCAATCGTAAACAAAGTCGTTCAAAATATGGTGCGAAACGTCCTAAACCAGGTCAGGTTGCAGCTCCACAAAAAGGCGGCAAAGGCGGCGGTAAGAAAAAATAATCGCTGTTAATGTGTTTTAGTACCGTCACTACGGAAAATCGTTTAGTTACGGGGTAGTAATCCTGAATGGTTCAGGGTGAATTAGTTTTCAAAAAACGAAACCTTATTTAAAAAAATGAGAAAGGCAAAACCAAAAAAACGTTACGTATTACCTGATCCTAAATTCAGAGATGTAGTAGTAACAAAATTCGTTAATAACCTGATGTACGATGGCAAGAAAAGTATTGCCTACAGCATTTTCTATGGTGCATTAGAACTTGTAGAAAAACGTACTAAAGAAAATGGCTTAGAGCTTTGGAAAAAAGCGTTGAGCAATGTATCACCAGCGGTAGAGGTAAAGAGCCGTCGTGTGGGTGGTGCTACTTTCCAGGTACCAACAGAGGTACGTTCGGAGCGTAAACAATCTTTAGGAATGAAATGGTTGATTAACTATTCACGTAAACGTGGAGAGAAAACCATGACAGAGCGTTTGGCAGGTGAAATCGTTGCGGCTTCAAAAGGTGAAGGTGCAGCAGTGAAGAAAAAAGATGATACGCACCGTATGGCAGAAGCTAACAAAGCATTCTCGCACTTCAGATTCTAATCAATCAGAAGTGTTTACATACAAAACCGCAAGTCCCGAAAGGAGCTTGCGGTTTTTTTGTATGCTTCCCTTTTTGTATTTTTACTGAACGAACCTCAAAAACAAACACTATGAGACTCATCCTGATTTTACTCTTCATTTCAAACCTAGTCGTCGCACAAACCAGTTCACAGAAAGTATTAGTAAGCGATTTAACGAGAATCAAACAAGTAGTATCAATCGTTGCCTCACCTGATGGGAAAAAGGCCGTTTATGGTTTAAAAACCATTGAAACCAATGCAGAGAATAATCTGGAATATGATTACCGCACCCACTTGTATCTGATAGACTTACAAGGGGGCAACACAGCTAAAGCCCTGACCCGTGGCGCGGAAAGCGCTTCACAGGCTACTTTCTCACCTGATGGCAAAACAATAGCTTTTGTAAGAGCCACAAAAGGCAAAGGGCAGATTTTTATTATGCCTTTGGATGGTGGTGAAGCATGGCAGTTAACCAATTCTAAATATGGTGCCGGTAACCCTTCATTTTCACCGGATGGTTCAAAAATACTTTTTAGTGGAGGACTCTCTTTTGGCGAATTATTGAAAGATTCTACCCTGAACCCATCAAAAGCAGGCCCTCTATGGTCTTTAGAGAAACCGGGTTTCCCGAAAAATGAATTTCTGAATAAAGACAAGAAAATAAAAGCTAACCCGGACGGAAGCATTGAGGAAATAAGAGCTTATTTAGAGAAAGACGTAGAAGACAAAAAAGCCAAAGTTGTAAACAGATTGAATTTTCAGGGTGAAGCAACTGTAGAACCTGAAATGAATTTCTCACATATCTTTGTTATAGACGTAAAAGAAAATGCCAAAGCTACTCCGCTGACAAGCGGATTCTGGTCTTATGGACAGGCAACCTGGACGCCGGATGGTAAAAGAGTATTGGCAGTTTGCGGTAAAGATGCCGACCAACACCCGGATCGCGAACAGGAGAGTATTGTCATAAGCATGAACCTTGATGGTTCTGATAGAAAAGTGCTGGTATCAGAAAACGGCAAGAGTTTTTCAGGCATTGAGCCTTCTCCGGATGGTAAACTACTGGCCATGACGATGAATACGCCTAATCTGCTCTCATTCGGGCAATTAGTGATTGCCAATGCCGATGGTACTGGTCGCCAGTTAGTAGATTTTGACCGGGTACCGGGTAATCTGAAATGGACTGCTGATAATAAGTATTTATATCTGTCAGCGTCATCTAACGGAGGAATTCCGATTTTCAGAATGGATGCTAAAACCCGTAAGATTGAACGTTTGAGTGACTATGAATCAGGCGCCAGTCCGTTTGAATTGACGAATGATAAGGTTATTTTCGCGAAAACAGAGGTAGCTAATCCTTCAGAATTATACATGGCTGATTTAACCATGAAAAATGGCGTGAAACTAAGCGCCCATAATGATAGCTGGTTGAAAGACAGGAAATTGAGCTATCCTGAAAAACGAGTATATACTAACTCGAAAGGAGAGAAAGTAGATTACTGGATTATGAAACCTACTTTTATGGAAGCAGGTAAAAAGTATCCGTTATTATTACAATTGCACGGTGGACCAACAGCCATGTGGGGGCCTGGAGAGCTTTCGATGTGGCATGAGTTTCAGTATTTCTGCTCGCAAGGCTATGGAGTAGTGTATCCTAATCAGAGAGGTTCCGGCGGTTATGGCAAAGATTTTCAGTTCTCAAACTACCGTGACTGGGGCAAAGGCCCTCAGGAAGATGCTCTGAGTGCTTGCAGCGTTGCGGCTAAAGAAACCTGGGCTGATACGTCAAAGCAAGTAATAACGGGAGGTTCTTATGCAGGCTATTTAACTGCATGGATTATCACACAAGATCACCGTTTCAAAGCAGCCTTTGCACAACGTGGTGTATACGACCTGACGACCTTTATGGGCGAAGCTAATGCCTGGAGATTAGTACCTAATTATTTTGGTTTGCCTTGGGAAGATGAAAAAGTAACTAAAATAGATGCCAATTCACCTTATACTTTTGTCAATCAGATAAAAACGCCATTCCTGATTAAGCACGGAGAAAATGATTTGCGCACAGGGGTAATTCAATCAGAAATGATGTTCAAAAGTCTGAAATATCTGGGTAAAGATGTTGAGTACGTTCGTATGCCTGGAGCTACGCATGAATTATCACGCACAGGAAATGTTCGCCAGAGAATTGATAGGATTTTGAGGATTTATGAGTTTTTTGAAAGGTTTGTGGGAGTGAAATAGGTTTTCTGGTAAAATATAAATACTAACAGGATAATCTCGTTATTGAAAAATGTAGATATTTGTTATAAAAATTTTTAATATGAGCGATCGTTTGATACAGTCAAAGATAAATATGCTCCAATCAGAAGAGCTAAAGAAAGATTTGCTTCTATATCTTGATTTTCTATTATCAAAACAATTTTCTGAAAATCAAGAGGCCAGACGTGTTCCGAAATTTGGATCAGGAAAAGGTATGTTCAAAATGTCTGATGATTTTGATGCTCCATTAGAAGATTTTAAAGAATATATGCCTCTATGAATTATTTGCTTGATGCCCACACACTTATTTGGCTATTTGAAGGAGACAAAAATCTATCAAAAGAAGCAAGATTAATTATCGAGAATCAAGAGAGTGTTTGTTTTGTAAGTAGCGCAACCTTATGGGAGATAGCAATTAAAGTAAGTATAGAGAAATTAGAAATGCATTTTTCTTATGGAGATTTTATGCGTTTAATATGGGAGAATGGTATAGAGGTATTAGATATTAAAGCTGAACATTGTTTAAAACTTTTGGATATTCCTTTTTATCATAAAGACCCATTTGATAGATTAATTATTGCTCAATCTATCATAGAAGACATGACGATAATTAGTCGGGATACCCATTTTAATAATTATCCTGTAAAAATAATATGGTAATATTCAATATGACCGCAAACAAAAAAGGCTTCCCTTGCGAGAAGCCTTTTTTGTTAATATACTTTATCTTACTCAGATACTGATTCAGATTCTTTCTTTTTAGAAAGTTTCTTTTTCTCACCTTCTACCATTTGCTCTTTCAATGCAGCAAGGGCATCAAGGTCTCCAAGTGTTGATTTTTCGTCATTCGAAGAAGAAGCTGTTGCTTCTTTTCCACCTTTTTTCTTA
>CALRLS020000210.1:0-8829 GCA_943368815.1 Cyanobium sp. NIES-981 | reverse complement strand
CTCTGCCAGCCTTTCAGCTTCTTTGTCTTTATATAAGAGTTGTTCCTGCAAACGTACCCTTTTCAACTGGTTTTGATACAGACGATAAGCTATATAGGAGAATACAGTCAGATAAATCATATATGCCCACCAGCTGCGATAAAATGGCGGATTCACTCGGATGCTTAATTCAGTTGGCTTGCTCCATAGCTCCCCATTTACCGTTCCTATTATCCTGAATGTATATGTTCCGGCGGGTACCTGCACATAGTTGGCAAAATGGTTGGTTCCTGCCTCTACCCAGTCGTCGTCTATGCCTATCAGCTGATAGCGGTAACGATGCTTGACGGGATTGGTAAAATCCATAATGCCGAATTCGAATGAGAGCTGATTCTGGTCATAGGCTACTTCCAGCTTGTCAAGGTATTCAATAGGGCGTTTTAAAACAGATTCTCCGGTGCTTACCTCAACGTTTTTGTTATTGATTTTAAGGCCAATCATTTTCACAACGGGAACCTGCCGGGTATCATTGACAGCATTGAGATTAATAATACTGATACCATTTATTCCTCCGAAAAACAACTTACCTGAAGGCCCCCTGAAATATGAATTAGTATTGAACTCATCGTCTTGCAAACCATCTGATTTGTTGTAATTGGTAAACGTTCGGGTTTGTGGATTAAAACGGGCTAAACCTCGATTGGTCGATAGCCACAGATTATTGTTGTTATCGCCTAAAATTCCGTAAACAACTTTATTAGGAAGACCTTGCTCTTCAGTAAAATGCTCAAACCTGCCTGTTTTTTTGTCTAGTTTTTCCAGGCCACCGCCCTTGGTGCTTACCCAAAGGTACTGCTTCGGTTGATAAGGGTCATTGATGAGTGATGATACAAAATTGTTACTCAGGCTTGCTTCGTCTGTCTGACTATTTTTGTAGAGGGTATATCTGGGACTGGTATCAAGGTTTTCTGCCTTAATCAATCCTTTTTGTGTACCAATCCAGAAGACCCCGTTCAGGTCTTCGTATAAAGTAAAGGTTTCAGTTACTGTATTGTTTTCGGGTAAAAGGTGCTGATAACTAAAAAGCTGAAATTGCCCTGTCTCAGGATTAAGCCTTACCAAATGGCCTTTTGCCAGTCCCAACCATATATATCCGTTCTTATCTTCTATAATTTTAAAACTCGAATTAGTAAAGGAAGTGTACGAAGATATATCGTATTGTTTCAGCAATTGCCAGTTGGTTGAATAATAACTGAGATATTGTTCTTTAAACATATGATGTATTAAATAATAGCCACTTTTTTTGCTCTGAAAAAGCGCATCCTGCACATAAGAGGGCTCATTTATCTCCACAGGTATTTGTGAAATGGCATTTCTGGAAGGGTCAATTTCGTAAAAACGATAACGTGGTCTGTAATTACCATGCATGAACAATTTCCCTTCCCGGGTTTCTAAAAGGTGGCTCGGAGAATATAATGGCAGAATAGAATGAAACAACTTGAAATTATTGTTAAGCTTCAATAAGCCATAGCCATAGGTTCCTGCCCATATATTCCCGCTTTTGTCTTTAAAAATCTCCCTGATTCCTTTTGCTAAAACCGGCATCTCAGCCAGTGCATTCTGCGCATTTAGCTGGTCAGTTTTTAATAGCTCTTCGGGTTTAAAAACCCAGAGATGTTGTTGATTTGAAATAGCAATGTTTCCATCGTCAAACTGATTGGCCACAGGTATTGCACCAACTGGAAATGGAATTGTTTTGATTTCATTCAAACTATCATAGCAATGAATTCTGTCCAATCCAACTACCCAATAGCGTTTTTGCTTGTCCTGTAAAACCCTGTATTCCTCTTTTGGCTTATCGGCCAGATTTGCTCTCAGAAAAAAATCCTTCAAATATCTTATTCCTATCGCGTGGGAGTCAAATTTGAATTGCGTTTTTCTTTTGATTGAGACATCTGGTTTCAGAATCCATTCGTTAAAATCCGATTGCTCAGGGTAGCCTTTTTTGTTAATAAAAAATACTTTATCCGGATTATCCGTAATCAGCCATATATTCCCTTGCGTGTCTTCTTTTATAAAGATGATAATAAAACTACTTTCATTGGCAGTGACAGGCGGGTTGGCATGATAAAACTTTTGGGTAGCGGGGTCAAATAAATTAAGCCCGTCTTTTTCGGTACTAACCCAGATTCTGCCCTGCGAATCTTCTAATAGTGCAGTACAGGTATTGCCCGATATACTGTATTCTTTGTAGGGGTTGTTTGTAAATATTTTAAAATTATAACCGTCGTATCTATTTAATCCGTCTTTGGTTGCTACCCATATAAAACCCTGATGGTCTTGCATTAAATCATAAATCATTCCCTGTGAAAGCCCATCAGCAATCGTGATAGGTTTCCATAGATTCTGCTGCCCAACACAAGCTATTGAAAAAAATAGAAGTATGATGATTCTTAAACACATGTGGTAAGGTGGGCTTTAAAAAATCAAATATAACACCGGGTGGCGTGAATAAAAAACAATTCTATTGCTGAATTATTGAGTGCCAAAAAATGAGGGTTTACATCAAATAATTGCCGGAATAGTCCGATTTTTTAGTAAATGTAAAAAACGAGGCCAATTTTGTAATTTTTGCGCTCACTCCTCCAGGGCTTCCTGTGCTACTTTTGAAACAGTTTGTAAACCCAAAAAATCACTACCACTAAACTATGGAATCTATCAGACATGAACCATTGATTCGCCTTGGCTGGCATCATAAAGTTGACCCGAGAACCATCCTCTTATTGAAGGCCGATTGCAATTATACTCAGGTTTATCTGGATAACGGGAGTATGATTTTATCAACAACTACGCTGGGTGTTTTGCAGAAAAGATTGTCTCCACACCAGTTTTTCAGACCCAATCGCTCGATACTTATTAACCTTAGTTATATGATTGGTTTTGAAAAAGATACTGCCACTATCAAGCTGGCTAATGACGAAGTTATACACATTTCAAGAAGGCGAACCAAGCAGGCCCGGAGACGTATCAGGCTATAATTCATCATCTGAAAATTTTCTGCAATCTTATAATACAGCTATTGAATAAAAACTCTACCCCCATGAAAAAAGTATTTTACCTCTTAATAACATTGCTGCTCAGCCACCATGCGTTGGCTATAGACACAATAAACTGGATTGGAGGAGTAAGCGATGACTGGACAAATCCAGCTAACTGGAGCGCAGGAAGGCTCCCAACTACCAGTGAAGAGATTCATATAAATGCATCTTCTCAGCGCAATCTGGTTATTTATAGCGGTACAACCATTACTGTAACTGCTATTGTTTTAGAAAACACCGACAAATCATTAATTATCAATACCGATGCAACACTAACAGGCACGGCTAATTATAATTATATGATTTATCTTGGTAATGGAACAACTGTAACAAATAATGGTACAATAAATTATACAACAACAGGACGTTCTACTGAAGTCCCGTTCTCCGGTAATGGAACGATTACTTCAAATTTTATAAACAATGGCACTATCAATGTGAATTCAAATGATGCTGTTTTTGGTATAAGTGTAGATGCTTCAATGAATATTACCAATAATGGCACTATCACTATTACCCAAGCCAAATTTGGTTTTTATGGTGAAGCCAACCTTACTAATAATGGAAATATAAGCTTTAACTCGTCTTTTACCAATCCTTTTGTATTTAAGGCTTCAGTTGCAACAGTCATAAACAATGCCTGTGGGAAATTTATAGCCAGTGCCGGATTTTTCGAAAGCAAGACAACCACTAATGCCGGATACATGCAAATTGCAGGCTTGTTAAAAGCGCCTACCGGGCAGACTATTACGAATACAGGTGTGCTGATATATGGGTCACTTGAGACAAGTAATCTTAATAATACAGGGAATAGTGCGGTTATCGTCAATAATAGAGCTTACAACAGTTCATTATTTACCTTTGGAGGCACATTCAATGGCACTATTCATGGCATCTATAGTGATTTGGGAGCTAATACTTCGGCCGGAACACTTAATGCTTCTAAGGTTTTCGTGCCCTCACCTTCACTAGCTGCTGGCGAGCTGACACTCTATGCAAAAATTACACCCGGCGGAGGAGCATGCGAATACGTTGTCCCTTTTTTTTATAATAAAAGCAACGAAATAGAGATTCGGGGTAATAATGTTACTATCTCAAATGGTGTAATCTCTACTTCTACTACTAATAATACGGATTTTGGTTCTCAATCAGTTTTCTCTGGTACAATAGTTAAAACTTTTACTATTTTTAATAAAGGGAATAGTACTCTTACCCTTACCGGAACACCTAAAGTAACCATTAGTGGCACAAATCCGTCTGATTTTACTGTAACAGTACAGCCTGATTCACCAATTGCAGCAGAAAACGATTCAACAACTTTTGAAATAACATTCGATCCGTCAGCAGGTGGGACCCGGGTGGCACAGGTAAATATTGCCAATGATGATGCCAATGAAAATCCTTATACTTTCAGAGTTCAGGGTACAGGCACCTGTGACGGACCAACAGGCGTTTCGGTAAACAAAACGGTTATTTGTAGTGGTGAAAGTATCAGTCTTACGGCTACCTGTACCATAGGGACTATTACCTGGTATAATCAGTCCGCAGGTGGAACTGCCATCGGGACAGGCTCACCTCTTAGTTATACGCCAACTAGTAGTAGAAGCTATTATGCTACCTGTAAAAGTGAGGCTTGTGAAAGTAGTAGAGTATCTACCAGTCAGGTGAATATATTGTCTCCGGGTAATATTCCTACGGGTGTTTCTGTAAATAGAACAACTATTTGTTTGGGTGGCTCCGTTGTGTTAAGCGCTACTTGTACTTTGGGAACGATTACCTGGTATAATCAGACAACAGGTGGTACTGCCATCGGTACAGGTACATCGCTCAGTCAAAGTCCAACCGTTAACACTACCTATTATGCTGCCTGTAATAATACCAATTGCGAGAGTAATAGAGTAGCTACCAGCCAGGTAGTTATAGGAAGTAATCCGACTGCCAGTATCAGTTACCCGGCAACATCCTACCATATAACAGAAGGTACGGCCAATGTAACGCTAACAGGTACAAGTGGCGGAACCTTTACTTCTGCTCCTGCAGGTCTCAGTATAGACGCTTCTTCCGGTCAGATTACACCGGGCAGTAGTACCACTGGGACTTATACCGTTACCTACACTATGGCAGCAAGCGGAGGATGTTCCTCCGCAACAAGCACTACCAGCCTTACAATCACTAGCGTTCCTATTGTAGCTCTTAGCTCCAACAACAATCCGGCTAGTATAGGTGCCAGTGTACAATTATCAGCAACTATAATACCATCTACAGCCACAGGTACAGTTACTTTTAAAGACGGTACTACTACCATCGGTACTGCTACTTTGAGCAGTGGGGTAACTAGTGTCAATACGAGTTTATTAGCATTAGGGATGCATACCATCACGGCTGAGTATGAAGGTGATGGCTCAAATGTTGCCAGTACTTCAAGTGCGGTTTCTCAGATAGTCAATGCCCTCACAGAGCCGAAGCTTAGTTTTATCGCCCAGTCTGCCGGTAGTTCAGGTACTGATGAAGTTGTTGGGAAGGGTGTTGGTGTTGATGCTGCGGGTAATGTGTATAAAACCGGATATTTTAAAGGTACTGTCACGTTTGGAAGTGCAACATTAACGAGTGCTGGGAGCTATGATATTTTTATTGTTAAATATAATACATCAGGTATTGTACAATGGGCAAAGCGAGCCGGAGGGACCAGTGATGACCGGGGGAACGGAATTGCTGTATCGGGTACAGATATTTATATTACAGGACAATTTCAGACTACAGCTAATTTTAACACGCCATCAGCATCAGGTTCAAATGAACTCGTTAGTGCAGGGAGTATAGATGTTTTTATTGCTAAATATAACGATATCGGGACGTTACAATGGATTAAAAGAGGCGGGGGAACAAGTATTGATATTGGAAATGGTATTACAATTCTGGGAACAGATGTGTATATTACAGGTAGTTTTCTGTCTACTGCCAATTTTAATACACCTACGGCAATCGGTACTAACCAGATTACCAACGCAGGAGGGACGGATATATTTCTGGCCAAATACAATTCAACAGGTGATGTTCAATGGCTAAAAAGAGGTGGAGGTACAAGTACAGATGCAGGTTTGGGTATAAGTGCTTCAGGAACTAATGTATATATAACGGGCTATATCGCCTCTGGTACTGCCAACTTTAACACGCCTTCGGCAAGTGGCAGTAATGAGATTACCAGTGCAGGCAGTAATGATATTTTCATAGCCGGCTTTAATAGCTCAGGCGATTTGCAATGGGTCAAAAGAGCAGGTGGAACCTCGCTTGATCGAGGAAATGGCATTATTGCTTCCGGAGATTATTTATATATCACCGGGTATTTTTGGGGTACAATAAACTTTAATAACTCATCAGCCACTGGAAGTAACGAAATCACTGGAGCAGATGGCGAGTCATTTATTGCAAAGTATGATAAGTCAGGTACATTTCAGTGGGCAAAGAGAATGGGAGGAACAGGTGATGATGAAGGATTTGCCTTAGCTGTGATAGGAACAAACGCATATCTGACAGGTCGTTTTTCCTTAACTGCTAATTTCAATACACCTTCTTCGAGCGGAACCAATGAGATTGTGTCAGTAGGTGGAAATGATGTTTTTATTGCTAAATATGATGAAACGGGCAATTTTGAATGGGCAAAAAGAGCTGGCGGGGGTGGCACAAATGATGATGTCGGATATGCCTTAGGAGGATCGAATACAAACTTGTATGTAACAGGTAGTTTGAGAAGTGCAGCCGATTTTAACAACCCATCAGCTACTGGTAGTAACGCATTAGTTTCGGTAGGGGTTACAGAATCTTTCTTAGCCAGTTATAATATTTCTTCCGCAGTAAGCACCACTACCACCCTTAGCTCCAACAATAATCCGGCTAGTGCAGGTGCTAATGTGCAGTTTACGGCCACCTTAACACCATCTACTGCCACAGGTACAGTAACATTTAAAGAGGGGTCTACTATTTTAGGCACGGCTACATTAAGTAGCGGTGTAGCTAAATTCAATACAAGTTTACTGACAGTCGGCACACATAGTATCACGGCTGAGTATGGCGGTGGCGGATCAAATGCTGCCAGTACTTCGAGTGCGGTTTCTCAGGTGGTAAATGCACTGACAGAACCTAAACTCAGTTCTTTTACGCAGCTGCATAATGGCGGAATTACAAATATTAAAGCTACAGCTACTGATGCTTCAGGCAATATTTATGTAACAGGTTATTTCAACCTTCCTGTTACTTTTGGGAGCACCACACTGACATCCGGAGGACTCTGGGATGTTTTTGTTGTCAAATATAACGCTTCCGGTGTGGTGCAGTGGGCTAAAAGAGCTGGTGGGTCAGGAAATGATAATGTAATAGATTTAGCCCTGTCGACTAATGGCGTGTATATAATAGGTCAATTTGATGGAACTTCTAATTTTAATAATCCGTCGTCCACCGGAACAAACGAAATAACATCTGCCGGAGCAACAGATATCTATGTTGCCAGATATGACCTTGATGGTAATTTTATGTGGGCAAGAAGAGGGGGTGGAACAGGTAATGAGACCATAAGTGGTATAACAGCAACAGATACTGATGTTTATATTACAGGTAAGATTGTAGGAACTGCTAATTTTAATACCCCATCCGCCTCAGGTAGTAATGAACTGACAAGTGAAGGCACTACTGACGTATTTATTGCAAAATTCAGTTCATCTGGGGTAATCCAATGGCTTAAGCGTGCCGGGGGTACAGGTACTTCTATTGAAACGGGGACTGCGCTTGCTATATCAGGTTCATATCTTTATGCGACAGGTTATATAGCAGGAACTGCTAATTTCAACACGCCATCAGCCGGTGGGAGCAATGAAATTACAAGTGCGGGCTATGCTGATATATTTCTGGCAAAATATGATTTATCAGGTGTTGTACAATGGATAAAGAGGGCAGGAGGCAGTGAATATGACTATGGAATGAGCCTTGTTGTTTCAGATTCAGATATATATATAGCAGGTAGTATTTCAGGAACAGCTGATTTTAATACGCCGTCAGTTGGTGGTAGTAATGAAATTACGAGTGATGGTAGTGCCGATATATTTCTGGCAAGGTATAATTTGTCGGGAGATTTACAATGGGTGAAAAGAGCGGGAGGAACCGCTGGAGATGCTGCGCTCAAAATCACTACAACAAATAACAATGTATATATTACCGGCTATATTAACAATACAGCTAATTTTAATACGCCATCAGCCAGTGGGAGCAATGAAATTACAAGTGCAGGAAGCTATGATATTTTTCTGGCAAAATTCAACCCTTCAGGAGGATTCATCTGGGCTAAAAGAATAGGAGGAGTTGATCAGGAAAATGATTCTTATATTTCATTAAACGGCAATGATATATATTTATCTGGTAGTTTTGACGGAACCATAAATTTTAATAATCCTTCAGCAGAAGGGAGCAATCACTTTGTAGGTACAGGTGTAAGCGACAGTTTTATCGCCAGATATACAGATATTACTTCGTCGACCACTACCACATTCACCTCCAATAACAACCCTGCCAGTGTGGGCGCCAATGTGCTGTTTACTGCAACGGTATCTCCCTCTGCAACCACAGGTAACGTAACATTTAAAGAAGGTAGTACAGTTTTAGGCACAGCTACGATAGGTGGGGGTGGCGTGGCCAGGTTTAACTATACCTTTTTAACAGCAGGTTCGCGCAGCATCACCGCTGAGTATGACGGTGATGAAAATTA
>CALRLS020000209.1:0-8851 GCA_943368815.1 Cyanobium sp. NIES-981 | reverse complement strand
CATCTACTCCTAAAGATTCGGGTAGTATTGGACTTCGTTTTGTGTTGCAAACTCGTCCGTCTTTAGTAAGCCTCATGTAGTTTCTGTTCGTCAGGCCGAGACTTTGCCTAAGGCTTCTTTCAGATTCCACCTCGCGATGGACACCCTTGCCCTCAGCTAATGATTCCTACTACCAAGCTCATAGTGGACTTACACCACCTAGTTATTACCCATGCTGGGCACACAACAAAAAAGCCCTATAAACCACAAGATTTATAGGGCCTTCATCTATTTTTTTGATATTATGCGTAAGTATTTAACATCACTGGCATAACGAGCATCAAAGTATCTTCATTATCCGTTTTTTCTACCGGAATAATCAAACCTGCACGGTTTGGTTGAGACATTTCAAGAGAGATATTTTTCACACTCAGGTTGTTCAACATTTCAATTAAAAACTTGGCGTTGAATCCTATTTCAATTTCATCTCCATCATATTCACAAGCCAGTTTTTCAGTTGCCTCGTTTGAATAATCTAAATCTTCCGCCGAAATCACCAATTCATTAGCTGAAATTTTCAAGCGAATCTGGTGCGTTGTTTTGTTCGAATAGATTGAGATACGTTTCAAAGTACTTAATAAGTCAGTACGCTCAATTTTCATTTTATTCGGGTTATTCTGCGGAATAACGTTCTCATAATCCGGGAAACGCTCGTCTATCAGGCGGCAAATCATTTTGATATTACCAAAACTAAAGAAGGCATTTGAACTGCTGAATTCTGCTTTTACAGGCAAAATCTCTCCCGGTAGGGATGATTTCAATAAGTTCAGGGCTTTACGAGGCAAAATCATCGTAGTATTATTAGGCGATGTTACATCTTCACGACGATAACGAATCAACCTATGCCCATCAGTGGCTACAAAAGTAGTACCTGTTTCTGTTGCCTGCACAAATACGCCTGTCATAGCCGGGCGTAAATCGTCAGTACTCGTAGCAAATATAGTATTGGCAATAGCTGAGCCTAATGTATCTGAATCCATTTCAATGCTGAAATTACGATTCACCTGCGGTACACGTGGGAAATCCATTGGATTTTCACCTGCCAGTTTATAACGGCCATTGGCTGTTACTAATTCTGTTCCGAAAGTTTCTTCATCAACATTGATTTGTATAGGTTGTTCAGGCAAGCTACGTAGTGTATCTAATAATAAACGGGCAGGTACAGCAAAAGAACCGCTATCACGCGAATCAACCTCAAATTCGGTAATCATAACTGTTTGCATATCAGAAGCCGTCACAGTTAAATTGCCCTTCTCCAGTTGAAATAAAAAGTTTTCAAGGATAGGAACAATGGGGTTACTTGCAATCACACCATTAATGGTTGATAGATGTTTAAGTAGAGCGGATGAGGAAACTACGAACTTCATGTGTATAGCGATTTTTCTATTAAATGTCTGACTCTCAAATATTTAGTCTTAAATTCCCTAAAAATTGATTTGGGAGAGGATAAGTCAGCAAAAATACTAAAAAAATCACAAAATTCCCAAGTATCAGACAACAAAAAGCTGGCTGATTTTTCAAACAGCAAGCTAGGTATTCAGGTTAAAAATCAGATGTAGTTCAAGTTACTTTTTACCCATGTTTTGGCAAACAAGGCAAGTTTGATTGTATCAGGCACCCGGATACGTTCGTGTTGTATACGAGTTGCTGAAATTCTTTTTATTCGTTCGAAAAGCTTCAGGTAATAGGAATACGCCAGATATACTCCATTTCTGGCACCACCCGGAAGTTGCTGAATACCTGTATAGGCATTGTCAAAATCTTTCTGAATATCCTCTTCTATCTGGGTTTTGCTGGCCAGACAAAAATTATTGAAATCAACATCCGGAAAATACATCCTGCCCCTCTCAGAAAAATCACTTTGAATATCTCTCAGAAAATTGACCTTCTGAAACGCTGCTCCAAGGCTTTGTGCATAGATCTTTAATTTATCAAATAGTTTTTTGTCTCCTTCACAAAAAACCCTCAGACACATCAAACCTACCACTTCGGCCGAGCCATAGATATATTGATCATAACCTTTTCTATCATAAACACTATTGTTCAGATCCATTTCCATGCTTCCCAGAAATGCGGCTATCAGTTCGTTTTCGATATTGTATTCTTTCACCACTTTCTGAAACGAATGAAGAACCGGATTCAGGCTGATACCCTCTTCTATAGCTCTATAGGTTTCCTCACCATAGCGGTTGAGCAAAGTCCTTTTATCGAAATCATGAAAGGTATCCACAATTTCGTCAGCATATCTTACAAAGCCATAAATTCCATAAATAGGGGCATGAAATTTACGATCAAGTGTTTGTATACCTAAAGTAAATGAAGTACTATAAGCCTTCGTTATAAGTTTACTGCATCCGAAGGTAGTTTTTTCAAACAAATCAAACATGCTTTGTTTAGTTAAAGGTTAGGCTATTTATTAAGCAATCGTTATTTCTTTACCTACTTTCCCAAATTCCTTTATCACCTGATTCGCCACTACCAATCCCGAAATCAGAGAGGGCGGTACTCCCGGGCCGGGCACTGTCAACTGGCCGGTATAAAACAGGTTCTTTACTTTTCTGTTTTTAATGCCCGGTTTCAGAAAGGCCGTCTGCATCAGGGTATTGGCCAGTCCGTATGCATTTCCCCTAAATGAGTTATAATCATTTTTAAAATCACTTACGGCAAAGCTTCTTTTATAAACTACGTGTTCTCTGATGGCATGACCCACATAGTTTTCCAGACGTTCCATTACTATCTGGTAATACTTTTCACGGACCTCTTCACCATCTGCTAAATCAGGGGCAATCGGAATTAGAATAAAAAGATTTTCAGCACCCTCCGGTGCCACACTTGCATCTGTTTTAGAGGGAGCCGATGCATAAAATAATGGCTTTGAAGGCCATTGCGGATGCGTATAAATTTCATCGGTATGCACATCAAAATCCTCATCAAAAAACAGATTATGGTGTATCAATTTATCAATTTCCCTGTTCACTCCTATATAAAACAACAATGACGACGGAGCCATTACGCGGCTCTTCCAATAATTTTCACTGTAATTCCGATGTGGTTTGTCTAACAATTGGCTTTCAATATGCTGATAATCTGCTCCGCCAATCACAATATCTGTATCATAGGTTCCATTATTAGTAATTACTTTGCTGGCTATTTTGTTTTCAACAACAATGTGTTTTACCGCTTCATTGAGTCTGATACTTACTCCTTTCTCTTCGGCCAATTTCACCATTGCTTTTACTATCTCATACATACCGCCCATCGGATACCAGGTTCCCAAAGCTATTTCTGCATAGTTCATCAGACTATACAAAGCCGGAGTGTTTTTAGGGGTAGCCCCCAGAAACAGAATAGGGAACTCCATTAACTGAAGCAATCTTCTGTTTGTAAAGAATTTCCGGATATACTTGCCAAATGAAGCAAACAAATCCAGACTAATGGCTTTTGATAAAAGCCGATAATCAAAGAACTCAGTAATTGACAAACTTGGCTTCCAGACAAACTCCCCAATACCTACTTCATATTTATATTTTGATTCTTTTAAAAAATCTTCCAGTCGTTTACTGCTGCCTTTTTCTATACTTTCAAACAATGCATTTAAATCTTCTGCATCAGCAGGCAAATCAATATCCTCCTTTGAGCTGAAAATCACTTTATAAGACGGATCCAGTCTTACCAGTTCATAGTAATCCTCCACTTTTTTACCGAATTCAGCAAAGTATCTTTCAAACACGTCGGGCATCCAGTACCAGCTTGGCCCCATGTCGAAGGTAAAACCCTTTTCTTCAAAAACCCTTGCCCTTCCTCCTGCCATTGAGTTTTTTTCAATGATTGTTACCTCATAGCCTGCATCAGCCAGTTTTGTAGCTGCCGAGAGGCCTGCAAAACCTGCCCCTATTACTATCGCTTTCTTCATATATCAGTAAAAAGACTACTCCTTCCGCCTTATAAGCTTATAAACACTTTTTGTTTAATTTTGTTTAAAAAACATTAAACAAAATTAACTTTAATTTTTTGAATTCTTCTATATCAGATAAGGAATCACAATAAATTTAGTAATTGTCTTATAATTTTAGACAAAAAGCTATCAGACCGTATTCCTGACAGCTTCCTTTAGTAATTTATATTTTTAGCCGTACTTAAGACATGCCTATGAGTGTTTAACAGTCGGATATTCGTCTATGCCTAAAGTTGTTAGTTTTGGGTTAAGTGTTTTGGAAACAATAATTACCTGAAAGAATTTTGTTTTCATCGCATCGAAATCACATACAAATTTGTTTTTAATTTTTAATGTGCGATACACCGCTGTATAATTCACCTTTTTCTGCTCCCAGCCATTAATGGCCAGATTTGTCTGCACACATTCGATAGCCCTTTTAAGGTTAGAAAAATAAACAATGAAAGGCTCCCGATTTCGCACATCATTCAACGAACCAATGTATTGTATCGTTACTTCATATATAATTGCCTGCCGCATGAAATGATATATTTTTTACTCTAAGTGCTTTAATTGGCTTCATTTGATAAACTTATCCAAAAAAAGGCTTTTTATGAAAAATTATTGAATAATTTTTCTCTACTGCAATATTAGCATATATCCGGCGTTATTTATTTGTATTTCATTTAGTTATAGAGAAAAAGCCCTAACATATCATTTGTTGGGCTTTTTCTTTTTTGTAGCTTTTATCTTCCATTCTTTAAAGCCTCCGTAAGTCTCCATTTACCGATTGCTTTAAAACATTATTTTACTGACTTATCCACATATCAACACACTTGTCCACCATCGTTGGCTAATCAGGCTACCTGTTTATCAATTACAGAATCTTCAAATTTTTACCTGATTTTATTAATAAAATTAAGAACTTTGCCAACTCATTTTAAAACGGCTTGAATAAAGCCGCGTTATCTTAAAAAAACCAATTACAAATGACGCTTTTTAATGTGTATCCCCTTTATGACATTGAGCCGGTACGCGCTCAGGGTTCTTATCTATGGGATAAGAACGGACAAGAATATTTAGATTTATATGGTGGTCATGCCGTTATTTCGATAGGTCATACCCACCCTGTTTATGTCCGAAGGCTTACACAACAATTAAAAAAGATTGGTTTTTATTCTAATTCCGTAAAAATACCATCGCAAGACGAATTAGCCGACAAATTAGGAAAAATATCAGGTCTGAAAGATTATTATCTGTTTTTAGTAAATTCGGGTGCTGAAGCCAACGAAAATGCTTTGAAACTGGCGTCCTTTTATAATGGCCGTAAGAAAATTATTGCTTTTACCAAAGGTTTTCATGGCCGTACATCGGCTGCGGTAGCAGTTACTGACAATCCTGCCATTAAAGCACCGATTAATTTCGATGACCACGTTCAGATTCTACCTTTTAATGACGTCGAGGCCATAAAAAAGGCTATTGATACCGATACCTGTGCTGTTATTGTTGAGGGTATTCAGGGTGTTGGCGGTATTCAGGTTGCCAGTGATGAATTTCTGAAAACAATACGCAAAGCCTGTGATAAAACAGGAGCTATCTTTATTCATGATAGCGTGCAATGTGGCTATGGTCGTTCGGGTAAGTTTTTCAGTTTTCAACATAGCGGTGTGAAACCTGATATTATTTCTACAGCCAAAGGTATGGGAAATGGCTTCCCGATTGGGTCTATCCTGATTTCTCCTAAATTTCAGGCCAAACATGGTATGCTTGGCACAACATTTGGCGGTAATCACCTTGCCTGCACGGCAGCGAATGCTGTAATCGATGTTATCAAGAAAGAAAAACTGGTACAGAATGCGGCAACCGTAGGCGATTATTTCTTCGAAAACCTGAAACAATTCAGTGGTATCAAAGAATTACGCGGCAAAGGATTAATGATAGGGATTGAGTTTGAAAAACCCGTAGACCCTATCAGAAATTCTCTGCTTTTTGACCATAAAATATTTACAGGCGTGGCCGGGAAGCATACGATACGTTTACTTCCAAGCCTTGCCTTAACAACCAAAGAAGCCGACATCTTTTTAGATGCCCTGCACAAAGTATTAGCTAAGGTTTAACAGCCTCAATAGCCAATAAATAGAGCTTCATGGCTTGTGCGTCGCCGGCAATCCAGGCATCATATTCCTGGATTGCCTTAAGACGTATTTCTTCAGTACAAAACCCGTCTTTTACTACCTGATTCCCCCGGGTCTCTGCCACAACGCTCCATATTCTGGCATCTCCTTTAAACCTCTCCTGCTCAGCAGTACTCACTTCGTGCTGGTCTACAATCGTAATTGACTGAAGCCCTAAACCCTGATAAATAGCAGCAAGATTATCTGCAATGGCATTATCATATCCGGCATCTTTTCTCCAGTTCAGAAATGCCTCATAAAAATCAAGCATCGACTGCGGCGGTTGGGGTGTCCATTCAATTTTAGTATGATTATAATCTAAAATAGAAATCCTCCCGCCGGGCTTTACCAAACGCAACATTTGTGCTACCACTTCTTCAGGATTATTTACCCATTGTAAAGTACGGGCAGCAATAACCAAATCAAATTGTTGTTCAACAGTATAAGTATTAATGTCTGCTGCCTCAAACGAAAGGTTTGTGAGGTGTTCATGATTCTTCTGTGCCTGTGCAATAAGATGCTCACTAAAATCGATACCCATTACTCGCCCAGCAGGCCCGACACGCTCGGCAACCCCTGCTGTGATTGTTCCTGAACCACAACCTACATCGAGTACCGACATTCCTTCTTTCAGCAGGCTTAGTAACGACGAATACGAGTTTTCAACTGTTCGGCGGTCAAGCACTTTGTTTGCTCCCTGCGGCATTTCTGCTCTTGTCTGAGATGTCTGATTCATTATATATTTGATAAATGGTTGATAATACTGGTTGAAAAATTAGGCATCATTTCAAAAGTTAATACATTTGCTTTTTCAAATACTAATCGAAATCATGGATATTATTCTGCTCATTATTGTTATTATGTGTCTGTCAGTCGGCCTCTTGGGTGCAGTTTTACCATTGCCCGGGCCTCCTTTAAGTTTTGTAGGCATTTTAGTTTTACATTTCACCAAATTTGCCCAATTCAGCGATACACTTCTCTGGACATTGGGTATTCTTACCCTGGTTGTTACAATCCTGGACTACTACGTTCCCATATGGGGTACCAAGAAGTTTGGTGGTACTAAATACGGGACATGGGGCAGTATCATTGGCCTTATTATCGGGCTGGTATTTGGTCCTTTTGGCATTTTTGCTGGTGCATTTTTAGGCGCCTTAGTCGGTGAACTCATCGCCGGTTCTAGCTCATACCAAGCCACCAAAGCTGCTATTGGTTCTTTCTTAGGTTTTCTGGTGGGCATCGTCATGAAAGTTGCACTTTGTGTTGTCATGATCTGGTATGCCAGCAGAGAATTATGGGATTATTTCAGCTGAATAGCAGGAATTTGTCTGTTAAAATTCCCTCAAATTAAATATTTTCGAAAATGCCCGATTTGGCAGAGACAGGTCAATGACCTGTCTCTACACGCACATATATTTGAATCCTTCTCAGTCCCCAAAATACCGCTTACTCTTTTCTTTTCAATTCCCACAATATCAATTCACCTTCAGTCTTAACATATTGAAACCCGGCCTTATGCAATACTCTCTGAGAATTCATCAGGTCAACAGGTGTATGTGCTATAATGACATTAAGATCAGGATTCTGAAATGCCCAATTCGCCAGGCATATCAGGGCTTCGGTAGCATAACCCTTTCCCCGATGGTTCAAATCCATGCCATAGCCGGTTTCACATGAGCCATTTTCATCGGGTAGTCCTGTCACACCTATGCCCCCAACAGCTATATTTTCTTCTTTCAACACAATCAGCCAGTTTGTATACCAGATATAATTGTCAGGATTCTGTTCTACCAAAGGAGCCCAATGGTTTTGCAGTGCATCGTCAAACTCGCTTTGAAAGAATGGTTCTGTTTCAACTTTTGCAGCTTTTAAGCCAAGGGTTTCAGCTAAAGCTTCAGCGTTATTATAAATACGTAATTGTTGTAAATTTAATGGAATGAGCTTTAAACGCTCAGATTCGATATAAAACATGATTGATAGTCGATTTATGAAAAAATAAATGATTAGAACAAGTGAAGACTTGTCTTGATGATTGCCAGTTTGTTTGTCTTAAACAATATCAGGCAGTCGACTATCGAGAAGTGAAGTACTAAAATTCAGAGGCAATTAATTAGGCTATAAAGATATGAGAAAAAAATTTAATCTCAATAACTGAAATTTAAGTTGTATAACTGAAAAATACGTTATAGATTTGGAACATGGAAGAATTAACCAAAACAGAAGAGCGCATCATGCAGGTAATCTGGGATTTAGGCAGGTGCTTTGTGAAAGATATTATAGAGAAAATAGATGAAGAGCCCAAGCCGCCCTATAATACTATTTCCTCGGTGGTTCGTATTCTTGAAAAGAAAGCTTATATAGGTTTTAAAGCCTATGGTAAAACCTATGAGTATTTTCCGATTATAAGTAAAGAAGACTACGGAAAGTTTTCTTTTAAGAAAGTCTTTGCCAATTATTTCAACAATTCTGCCGAGAACCTCTTGTCCTTTATGGTAAAAGAAGAAAAACTAAGTGAAACTGAAATTGAAAAACTACGAAAGTTTATAGATATGCAATGAACGTGACTAAACCAAA
This sequence comes from Cyanobium sp. NIES-981, assembly GCA_943368815.1. Lineage (GTDB taxonomy): Bacteria > Bacteroidota > Bacteroidia > Cytophagales > Spirosomataceae > Emticicia. Next base: position 130 of record CALRLS020000209.1, on the reverse strand, counting down.
AAACTATGGAATTTCTGATTTATCTCCTTAAGGTATCGGTCTGTATGGCTGTTTTTTATGGATTGTATTATTTTGCATTCCGCCAATTTACTTTCCATGCATTAAACCGCTTTTATCTGCTTTGTACACT
>CALRLS020000208.1:0-8877 GCA_943368815.1 Cyanobium sp. NIES-981 | reverse complement strand
AAAGGGCGATTGGTGTCATAGAGTATAGGGGATTCATTGGCTTTTAAACCATACAAGCATGAAAAAACTATACTTTCTGGCAATAATCGCCCTTTTTAATAGTTGCGGGCCTAAAGAAAACGACATTGTTGACGAAAAAGTAATGGGTTACCGACCCATCTACACCGATTATGCGAGTATCCGTAAAATAGAACTGCAAAATGCCAGAGCGCTCACAAGCCCCGGCAAAATCTATACAAAAGGTAAATATCTATATATCAACGAATCCGGAGAGGGAATCCATATTTTCGATAATTCAGATAAAACTAATCCTAAGCCTATTGCCTTCCTGTCTATTCCTGTCAATAAGGATATTTCAATCAGGAATGATATTCTCTACGCTGATAATGCAGACGATTTGGTAAGCATTGATATTTCTGACTTCAATAATATTCGGGTATTGAAACGTGTGGAGAAGGCATTTCCGTATCCGACCTATCCAAACCAAAGGGGGAAATTTGAATGTGTTGACAAGAGCAAAGGCTATGTAAAAGCCTGGGAATATGTTGAGTTGATTAATCCGAAATGCTACCGATAAACCATGACAACTATGCGAAAACTCATCTATATTTTAGCAACAATCACCTTGATTTATGCCTGCAAAGGTGATGACATGCAAGCTGGCAATGCTGATAGTGTCGGGAAAGGCGGTTCTACTGCCCGTTTTACTATTGCCAAAGACTATTTATATATTGTTGATAATCAATCATTAAAAGTTTTCAGAATCAATGCGCCCGAAAACCCGGTATATATTAAGCGGGTGCCTCTTAATACAGTAGTTGAAACGATTTTTCCCTTTGAGGGACATCTGTTAGTGGGTACACAAAACGGAATGTATATTTTCAGCCTTAGCGACCCCGAAAACCCTGCTTATGTATCAGTTTATTCGCACGTAGTGTCATGTGACCCCGTAGTTGCCGAAGGTAATTATGCTTATGTAACCCTGCGTAGTGGTACCAATTGTAACAGAGGACTAAATGTATTGGATGTAATTGATATAAAGGACATGAAAAGTCCGAAATTGTTGAAAAGTTATCCTATGCAGAATCCACACGGCTTAGGGGTTGACGCTAATCTCTTGTTTGTAACCGAAGGAGACCATGGGCTGAAAGTATTCGACAAGACAAACCCCAACGACCTGAAGCTCATTAAAAACTTTCAGGATTTCACAGCTTTTGATGTAATTCCTGATGCAAATGTGCTGATTATCACAGGGAAACAGGGAATATATCAGTATAGTTATAATGCACAAAACGAGCTTAAACTATTAAGCAAAATTCCTATTGCATCATGAGATATATCAAACTTAGCTTGCTGCTTGTATTGTTTTCTTTAGATAGTTCTATAGCTCAGGATTCACTTCAAAAGAATCATCTTGTAATAAAATTAGCACCATTGGCGCTGCTGGATATTGATAATACTTTTCAGCTCGCTGTTGAACATCGCCTGAAAGGTAGCAGATGGACTTTATCAGAAGAACTTGGATATGGTACGGCTGCCGCTAATTTATGGGCCAATACTTACAATGAAGATGGTACCAGATTCAGGGAGAACTTCCGTGCCAAAATAGAAGCAAGAAAATACAGAGAGGCTTTAACCGGCAGATATCTGGCCTATGAGCTATTCTATAAACAAATCAACGACAGGTCTAATAGAAACGTTGGCAGAGAATGTGAGGCGGGGGGTTGGGCATGCAATTATTACGAAAAACTGAACTACCCGATTAACAAGCACGTTGTCGGTTTGAGTGTTAAGATAGGATATCAGATAAGAATACGTGATGAATTGAAAAAAAATACCAACTTTGTATTCGATTTTTATGTGGGTGCAGGTTTAAGACGGATTATGATAAATCACCATGATCCAACTGAAGACTCGCCATCAAGTAGTGATTTTTTATATTATACGGATGGTTTATTCATTAACTCAGGACTTGGATACAGAGACAGAAACTACAATATACCTCATTTGGCGCTGGGTCTTAAAATCGGCTATATTATTTTTTGAACCATGCCCTCTGTTCATTGTCCTTTCCATTTTTAGTTTAGAAGCTAAAGGACAAAATAGTTTTTCGTTTTTGACAATCCCAAACAATGCCCGATTAAATGCATTGGGAGGCATGAATGTTTCGCTATCTGATAAAGACCTTAATCTGCATACCATTAATCCGGCTTTATTAGATTCATCTCAGCAAAGGCAATTAGGCATAAACTATGCTCCCTATCTGGCGCAAAGTAACTTTTTTACACTCAATTATACGCCAAAATTCAAAAAATCCCAATGGGGTATAAGTTTACAAAACCTCAATTATGGTAATTTGCAGGGCATAGATGCAGTTGGCAATCCTACTAATGAGTTTTCGGCCAATGATTTTTCTTTAGGGGTGACCAATGCCAGAAAAATCAATAATATCTCATTCGGCATCACAGCAAAACTGGTAGGGTCTGTACTGGAATCATATAATTCAATGGCAATACTGACGGATTGGGGAGGCACCTTTAAACACCCGAAATATGATTTAAATTTTGGTATTGTGGCCAAAAACATAGGTTTTGTTATCAAACGTTACGGCAATCTCAAGCCTGATATTCCTTTTGATTTACAGATAGGCGCTTCTTTTAAACCTGCTCACATGCCTGTGAGAGTCTCCATTACCGCGCATCACTTATATGTTTTTGATATAGCCTATAACGATGCATCATTAAATTATACATTTGATAATCAGGGAATTAAGGTTCCGGAAAAGATTTCAGTCGCTGATAAAATACTTCGTCATTTTGTAGTTGGTGCAGAGATTCTAATTCATAAAAACTTTCATTTACTGGCCGGATATAATCATTTACGACACCAGGAATTAACAGTTAATTCATTAGGAGGAGCAGGGGGCTTTTCTTTTGGGGCAAATATCCGGCTTAAGCAATTTGGTTTTTCATTCTCCCGCTCTACACTCACAACCGGTAGAGGTTATTTTACCTTTAGTGCTCTCTGGCACTTACCAAAGAGGTAAAAGGCTTATTTCCCAAGAAAATATTTCGCAAAAACACCAGTGTTTCAGCTGATTATTTAAGTATTTTCTTTGCTTTTTCTCCCGGGTTTTTCTTCTCTTTTTTACTCTTCTCTTTTGTTAGGGATAAATTTTTTCGTTGCTGATTATCAGTATATTACATTTTTTGCGTATCCGTTTGATAAGCCTGATTTTAAAATGGCACGGCATTTGCATAATGATGAATTGGTAGTGTTATGAACTTTTGGTTTTAGTTACATAAGCTACCAATACCCAACTCATAACAGCAGATAAAAATTAGGTGTCCATTGTAATAGAAAATAACTATTGCTCTCCTAAATTCATTGATTTAAAGAGAAGCCTCTTTTGGCAGACTTATACAAGTTATAAGCGTGCCATAGGGTTTAGCGTCTGTCTCTTTTTCTGCCTTTTCTCTTCTGTTTTAGCGCAAAACTCAATACAATCTACCAAAAATCAAAATGTATTTTCAGCTGGTACAGGTATTAATTTAGGTCTGTCAGACCAGAATGCCTCGATACTTGCGCTGACCAATAATACCGGAAACGAGGGCAAAATCTATTCTGAAGGAGAAAAGTTTTTTACCAAAGATTCCTTTGCTTCTTCCGGAAATGATAAAACCCCGTCGCATTCAGCAGATGTGGTAGCTTGTAACAACGTAACTTCAGGAGGATATGTAACGACAAGCGACGGTCAGACAGTACAGGTATTTTGCGCTACCTCATATAATCCGAATGCGTTTCTGAATAGTACTTCTGCATCGGGGGGAAGTCAGACGCTTTATTACCAGTGGCAATCGAGTACCGATAATTATACCTGGACAGATATTTCCGGAGCGACTTCAGGCACTTATAACCCCCCTACGGTTTCTATCCTTACTTATTATCGTCGTTTGGCCAGAAGATACGAGTGTTCTACCTGGCTCTCATCAAATACTTTGATAATCGCTGTGAATATGCTGCCAGGCGTAAGTCTGGCAAAAACTGATCCTACCTGCGGTGGAACTAATGGAACCATTACAGCAACGGGTAGCGGTGGGATAATTGGTACAAGGACTATTACTTTCCAGAAGTGGAATTCAATCAGTGGATCAACAGTTGCCAACCTGACGAGTAACTCCAACTATCCGAATAGCCCAAGCAGCACAACTACCTTGACCTCCATGGAAACCAGTACTGACATGGACGATAATTTCGGTGGCCGGATAATCGGATACATTACCCCAACCATAACCGGAACCTATTATTTCTGGGTTTCGTCAGACGATAATAGTGAACTCTGGTTAAGTACTGATGAAAGTGCTTCCAATAAATCCAAGATTGCCTATCATACTACTTATACAGGTGTGCGGGAATGGAACAAGGTTTCTACACAGAAATCAGCTGCTATTAATCTGGTTGCCGGTGAAATTTATTATATAGAAGCCATTTACAAAGAAGGTGGAGGAGGTGATAATCTGGCAGTAGGATGGGCAAAACCGGGAGACGCAACGACGTCTCCTTCTGAGGTTATACCTATTGATGCAATAAGACCTTATACTTCATCATCTTTAACTACAGCAACTTATGAGTATAAATTAGATAATGGTTCATATCAGACCAGCAATGTATTTACTGGTCTGGCAGCAGGTACTTATACAGTTACCATTAAAGATGTATATGGTTGTACGGCAACAAGTACTGTTACCTTATCAGGTACTACACCGACTGTAACAGCCCAAAGTAACGAACCGATTTGCGTTGGACAAACACTTAATCTGACAGGTTCGGCAAGTCCAACACCAAGTACTTATAAATGGACAGGTCCGGGAAGCTTTACTTCGACTTCACAGAATCCTTCCAGAACCGATGCTACTACGGCAATGAGTGGAACATACACCTTAGCCGCAACATTTTCAGGTTGTACAGCAACTGTCACTACAACTACTTCGGTGACTGTAAATACTGTTCCTTCAGCGCCAAGTGCGGTAGGTGCTACCCGTTGCGGAACAGGTACACTTACGCTTTCTGCCAGTGGTTGTTCCGGAACCTATAGATGGTATAGTGCTTCAACAGGTGGTACTTTACTGGGTTCAGCAAGTACATATACAACACCAGGTATTTCGGTTACAACTAATTATTTTGTAGAATGTATCCTTAATTCATGCTCAAGTACCAGAACTCAGGCAACGGCTACAGTAAATGCTAACCCAAGCCCAACAGCTACCGGAGATACTGAATGTGAAGGGTCAACGGTGATTCTGGGTTCAACAGGTGGAACTTCTTATTCTTGGGCAGGTCCTAATAGTTTTACATCAACAGCGCAAAATCCGACTATTCCGAACGGAACAATCGGAATGTCAGGTATTTATACAGTAACAGTAACTAATGCAGAAGCTTGTACAGCAACTGCCACAGCCAGTGTATTAGTAAATACTATTCCTGCTCCTACAGGGGCAGATGTAGCTCGTTGTAATACAGGAACAGTTACCCTTACCGCCACGGGTTGTAGCGGAGGTACTTATACATGGTATGCCAATGCCACTACGTCAACAAGTTTAGCAACCGGAGCCAGCTATACAATTCCGAGCTTATCTGTTACTACTACTTATTTTGTAGGGTGTTTGCTGAATAATTGCGAAAGTACAACCAGAGCAGCTATAGACGCTATTGTTACCAGCCCACCTAATGCCCCAAGTAGTGCAGGTGTAACCCGTTGTGGTATCGGCACCGTTTCCTTGACGGCGAGCGGTTGTTCAGGAACCTATGCCTGGTATTCAACTTTAACAGGAGGAACTTCATTGGCTACAGGAAGTAGTTTTACGCCAAGTATTTCTGCTACTACTGATTATTATGTGGAATGTAATTTTGGTTGTGTAAGCCCTAGAACAAAAGTAACCGCCAAAGTAATTCCGGTTCCTACTGCCACAGGAGATATAGAGTGTGAGGGATCAACAATTAATCTTAGCGTTACAGCTTCTGATGCTGCTTCTTATTCATGGGTCGGCCCTAATTTTGTATCCAGTGTTCAGAACCCATCTATCCCGGGTAGTACACCGGGGATGACAGGTTTTTATACAGTAACAGTAACTACTACTGCAGGTTGTACGATGACTGCTACTGCCAGTGTTACAGTAAAAGGTAATCCGGCGGCTCCTACTGGTTCAGGTGCTCGTTGTGGTCCTGGAACAGTTACACTGACTGGCTCCGGTTGTGCCGGAGGGGTTTATACCTGGTATGCAAATGCAACTACTACTACAATTTCAGGAACAGGTTCGACTTATAACACCTCAAGTATCACAAGTAGTACTACTTATTATATAACCTGTACTTTGAATGGTTGTGTAAGTACCACACGAGGAACGGCATTGGCTGTTATTAATCCTTTTCCACCTGCGCCTACCACAACCCCGATTACTAAATGCGGCACAGGCCCGGTTACATTAACAGCAGACAACTGCTCCGGAACAGTTGACTGGTATTCGGCAGCTACAGGAGGAACAAAATATGGCTCAGGTAGCTATACAACCGGAAATCTTACAGCACCAACGCCTGCTGGTTCCACAGGAGTAAATACTTATACCTACTATGCCTCGTGTACCGAAAACAATTGTACAAGTACAAGCCGCTCAGCGCTAACAGTATCAGTTTATGCGCCCCCAACTGCAACCGCTTCAAATACAGGTACGCATTGTATGGGTACTACTTTTAAGTTGATAGGCGGCGGTAGTGGTGAAAGTTTTTCATGGAGCGGGCCAAACGGTTTCAGCAGTAGCGAGCAATCACCATTAGTATCTGGTGCCACCTCTGCAATGGCTGGTGTATATACACTAACAGTTACAGGATCTAACGGTTGTACTACTACTGCTACTACAAATATGGTTATTAACAGCAGTTGTGGTTCTATCTGTACAACACCTATCTCTGTTCAACCTACCAATCCTACAGCATGTTCCGGAACAGACGGATACATTTTTGTAACAGAATACTCTGCAGGCCCATACTATGAAAATAGTATGGACGGAGTTAACTGGTATAATTCAGAAAAGACATATTCAGGCCTGGGTGTTGGTTATTATACAGTCTTTATCAGAGATAAAACTTCAAAAATAGTTTGTAGAACTATCTCTGTTACTCTTACATCAATTACCAGTTCTTATTATACAGGCGAAACAGTAACATCAGCAACCGGTTGTGCAGCCACTAACGGTAAAATTGTTTTGCAGGGTGTTTTAGGAACTGATGATGTTTCGTGGATTTCTTCAACCAGCCGCACGTATGTAAAGGTTTCAACTCTTTCACCTGCGAACACTATATCAAATTTATCACCTGGTACCTATTATGTGATAGTTACCAGAGGTGGTAATCCACTTTGTTATAGTGAAAGAAGAGTAACTGTAGGAAACAGTGGAGCGGCTTGCCCTACAGGTCTTTGTACAATAGCGAAAAACTCAAACCTTTTCCCTGGTGGTGATTTTGGTTCAGGTAGTTCCGTGACAGGGCCTTCTTTGGCTCCCGGTGAGTCACAATACAGTTATGCACCAATGAACTGCGACTCTCCGAATGATGGTAACTACACGATTACTAATACAACGGATTGTAACGGTTCTACCTCAGGTGGAAAAATATTTACTACCTGGGATATCTTAACGCAAGACCATACTTCCGGCGATGTGAACGGATATATGATGATTGTCAATGCTTCGTATAATCCGGACATAGTTATTGAAAGGACGGTAAATAATTTATGCCCTAATACAAGATATGAATACAGTTTATGGATATATAACATTTGTCCGGCTTCAGACGGGGTCGGCTGTACAATTAAACCTAATTTAACCTTCCTGGTTGATGGAGTCGGTAAATATACTACCGGAACACTTAATGCCGCCGGGTGGCAGCAGGTTGGTTTTACTTTTACTACCGGTAGTGCTACAAGCTCAACATTCAGTATCAGAAACAATGCAACAGGTGGGCAGGGTAATGACTGGGTCATTGACGATATCGCCATTATTCAGTGCTTACCTGCTATTACGCAAAGTGCTAATATGACTAAATGTATTGGTACTACCGGACAAACCATTTCTGCTACTGTGACTGATGGCAGTACTCAATATACCTATTATAAATGGCAGGAGAGTTCAGACGGAGGTACTAACTGGACTGATTTGACAAGCGGTACATCAACTACATTTACATCAGGTGCCTATACAGTTTCTTATACATTGCCAACGATTACTGCGGCAATGAACGGCAGAAAATATAAAATAGTTGTAGGTACCTCATTGACAAACCTGGCTAATTCTGATTGTTCTTACGATGGTACTGAAACAACATTGACTGTTCCGATAATTACCGTTACTCCTTCGGCTAATCAGACAATCTGTGTTGGTAATAGTGCAACAATTACCGCAAGTGCATCAGGCGGAACAAGTCCATATACCTATTCATGGAATAATGGATTAGGAAGTGGAGCTTCTAAAACCGCTAGTCCTACATCCACAACGGTTTATACTGTAACAGTTACAGACGCTTCAGGTTGTACAGCCACTGCCACTACTCAGGTAACAGTAAATAGTTTGCCTGCAGCGCCAACGGCTGTAAATGGGAACAGATGCGGTACAGGAACAGTAAGTCTTGGTACAACAGGTTGCAGCGGTACAGTAAGCTGGTATGCTTCTTCAACAGCTACTTCAAGTTTAGCAACAGGAGTGAATTATACCACACCGAGTATCAGCACTACTACTACATATTATGTTAACTGTACTGTAAATGGTTGTGTGAGTGCAATCCGCACAGCAGTAGTAGCAACGGTAAACACGATTCCAACCGCAAGTG
>CALRLS020000207.1:0-8890 GCA_943368815.1 Cyanobium sp. NIES-981 | reverse complement strand
CTGGTTGTTGGGCAAGCAATACACTAACCGAAAAAAAAAGTGAAAGTATAAGTAATGGGGTCCGGTAATATTTAAAACGCATATTTTTGTTTTTTTTAGTCTTATCTTCGAATTAGCAAAGATAAGTGCTTAATTTATCAGTTCTTGTTAAAATCTTGTTAATATCATCCAAATCTAACGAAAATCCATGTTTCATATTGTTTCAAAAGTGTTTACTTTCTTCATTATGCCACAGGGTATTATCTGTATACTATTGCTTTATGCTATCTATACAAAAAATCGTACCAAATCGAAGAGAAGCATTATTGCAGCCCTTATTTTTTTCTATCTTTTTTCAACACCCTTTTTTATCAACGAAATAGCCACGCTTCATGAAGCAGCCCCGACACCTATTTCCAGTGTTAAACCGCACGATATTGGTATCATCCTCACAGGCGGCACGGTTCTGAATAACAAAGCGCCGGAAGAGAATATTTTTTTAGGTGCAACAAGCGACAGAATCGCACAAGCCCTACAATTATATAAAAAAGGCAAGATAAAAAAAATACTTCTCAGCGGAGGAGAATTGCCGATTTTTGGTGAGACGAAAACCCGGGAAATAGACCAGATGGCAAAATACTTAATCATAAGTGGTGTACCTGCAGAAGTTATTTATATGGAAGACCGTTCGACCACCACCAGAGAGAATGCCACTAAATGTGCCGGAATTTTAAAAAAAGAATTCCCAAACCAGAGCTGTTTGCTCATCACATCTGCTTTTCATTTGAAACGGGCTGTTAAATGTTTTGAGAAGGCGGGTATTCATGTAACCCCTTACGGGTCTAATTATTTATCGACTGAAAGAAGATGGGAAATTATTGATTTTATTCCGAGCGGCAGCAATATGTATATTATACAACTGATATTCCGTGAAATAATCGGATACATAAGTTATTGGGTATTCGGGTGGGTGTGAAAAAAGGGTGTATCAGTTTCATCTGACACACCCTCTCTTTTATCTCAACTAACTATCTCTTAACCCAATTTCGCATAATATTTATTATAGATGGCTTCAAAGCGTTTGGCGGCTTCGGTTTGTCCGTTGCGGTTACACACATTGGCCATTATCTGAAGGTTTCGTAAGTTAACCTCGATAAACTGCCGTACATTATCAGGCATCCATTCAGCGCTTGTCTTCTGGGTTTTCTCTGTAAAGTAAGCCAGATTCAGGTCGGCACGCTTGGCCATTATATCTGCTATTTCCATCGCCTTTTTACTATCACCTACTTCAAAATAATACATCACATAATTAGTACATAGCTGGTCGTACGGAATGGTATTATCAGGTAAAACCTTATTGGCGTAGTCAAGCACCTCTTTGGCTTTAGCCTTTTTATCTTCTCTTACCAGCTGGTCGGTCAAACGTAAGAAAGCCAGACGAGCCGTAACAATCGGTACTTTCAGATAGGTTTCCGAATCATAATATACCTTCGGATTGTTCATTTCACGCCATGCCATCTTCTTGGTCATGTTTTCAAACATCACGTCTGAATTCACAAAACCATCATCTCCGGCAGATACTCTGAAAGGCATCAGGCGATACGCATATCCTTCCAGTTGCATATAATCTCTCATGTTCAGGTAATTGTCAGAAGCCAGCGTACCTGCAAAATAGATAGGTCTTTTCCAGTTGTTCTGCGCAATCATTTCCAATTGCATCAGGTCGTTTTTCAGCAAATCACGTTTGCCTATATTCCAGACCATCTGGCCTGTTAAATAAGGCTCGTATTGCTTGCCAACAAAACCCATTTTCTTTATATCATCTACATTATAAGTCAGGAACAAACTATCCGACGGCAATGAATTGATGCTTTCGCCTGTGGTAAGCGGAATCTGAATAGCCGGGTCGTTTTTCTTCACCAATTCCAGGAATTCCTTCAGGTTAATCGGTTGTTGCAGACGCTCCACAAACGGAATCTGGTCGTTGACACCACTCAGCAACTGGTCTGTCGAGAATGTAATCGGCAGCGGGTCAGACTCATACGTTTTGCGTTTCATCTGCTCGCAATACCAGTCTGTGCCCAACAAGCTGAGGTTACACACACGCACGTCCGTACGGAAGCCCTCTACCTCCTGCACATACCATAGCGGGAAAGTATCGTTATCACCACCTGTAAACAGAATGGCATCTTTGGCACAGGAGTTAAGCAGGTTTTTAGCAAAATCTACCTGATGGTAACGGTTCGAGCGGTCGTGGCCTCTCCATGCCTGCGGAAGCATAATCAGAGGAATCACAAGGCCGATACCCGTAGCTGCAATTGCTCTTGTCTTGGTATTTTTAATGAATTTCAGGGCATAATCAAACAAGCCCATTACACCCAGACCAACCCATATTGCCCATATATAAAACGAACCTACATAGATGTAATCACGTTCACGGGGCTCAACAGGCGGAGCATTCAGGAATACCACCAGAGCTACGCCAGTGAAAACAAATAATAATAATAACACCAATGCGTCACGTTCACGACGGAAATAATGATACAACAAGCCCAGAATACCCAGAATGACAGGCAGACCATAGAAGTTGGTTCTGCCGCGGTTTTCTTTCACGGCCGGAGGTAAAGCATTTTTTGTTTCGAGAATATTGGTTGGCCCTGCCCCTTCAATATCACTCGACCGCCCCCAGAAATTCCAGGTGAAATATCGCCAGTACATATAGCCCAGCTGACGCTTGAACATATACAGGATATTAGTAACCAAAGTAGGTTTCTGTTCCGGAGATAAGCCCATTTCCTGACGATAGATAGCCTGATGGCTTGCGTCAGTACTCCACATACGAGGCAACAGGCTCTCACTGTTTTTTGCCCATACATAATTAGGTTTATGGTCGTATACCTCGTATTTATCTTTACCCATTTTATAAATAGGGTCGCCGTTATCGATAGATTCCAGTTTACCCGTAAATACAGGACCATACAATAGCGGACGGCTACCATATTGCTCACGTTTCAAATACGAAACGTAGTTCAGTACATTACTTGGGTTATTTTCGTTGATTGGCGGATTATAGTTTGAGCGAACCAGCGCAAGCGTATAGCTGGAATAACCAATCAATATAAAAGCAAAGGCTACCAAAGCCGTGTTGGCTATAGCCATGCCCTTTTTGTTGGTATAGAAAATACCATAAGCCACAGCGCCAACCAATAATATCACAAAGAACAAACTACCCGAACTGAATGGCATACCGAAGCTATTCACAAACAGTTTTTCAAACGCAAAAGCCAATGAAGGGATACCCGTAATAACGCCTACGTTAATAATACCCAAGACCACCATACCAATCAGGAAGGCACCGATGCCGCCTGCCCAGCTTACTTTTTTGGTCTTTTTATAATAGTATATCAAAGCAAGTGCAGGAATCGTCACGAGGTTCAATAAGTGGACACCGATAGAAAGACCTACCAGATAGGCAATGAATATCAGCCAGCGGTTAGCGTCTGACTCGTCTTCTATCAATTCCCAACGGAAGGCAGCCCAAACTACAATAGCCGTGAAGAATGAAGACATACCGTAAACCTCTGCCTCAACCGCCGAAAACCAGAAAGAGTCAGAGAAGGCATAAACCAATGAGCCTACAGCACTTGCACCCAATACAAGAATAGTTTCGGTAATGTCCAGCTCTGCAGCTTTCTTACCGAAAACCTTACGTGCCAGCAATGAGATGGTCCAGAACATAAACAGAATGGTGAACGCACTTGAAATAACCGACACCATGTTGATCATCAATGCCACTTTGGTCACGTCGCTTCCGGCTAATAAAGAAGCCATGCGGCCTATTAATAAGAATAAGGGTGCTCCGGCAGGGTGAGGTACCTGTAGCTTGTAGGCACAGGCGATAAATTCGCCACAATCCCAGAAACTCGCAGTAGGTTCAACCGTTAGAGTGTAAGAAATCAATGAAACGGCAAATATTGCCCAGCCAACGATATTATTAAGCCTTTTAAAATTGTTCATTTGATAGTGAATAAATGTATAAATGCTTAGTTCAGGGAGTGAATTCGATACCTGAATCAGAATGATGGCTCAAAAATAGAGAATTTAGGGCAGAGTTTAGAAAAATTCGAACTTAAATTATGTTAAAAGGGGGAAATGAGGGGCTTAGCCGACAATCATTGGCTCTAAAAGGTAAGTATATTTCTAAAAAATATATACTTATATCATAAAGATAAAAACCAGTAAAAATATAAAAATAATCCAATTAATAATCAAATATTCAGAAAAATATTATCCACAAAAAAGTCCGGTAATTTGTATGATTAATTGAATTTTTTTATGATATTTAAAGAATAAAGATAAACTTCCAACATATTGAAGCCATGAAGTTTATCAATAAAATTATAATTGCTAACATCCAAAATCTATCGTTTTTATTCTAACCTGAAATGTGAAAAAGCTTTTGCGTTAGTGCAAATAAGAGTAGTATAATTTTTTTAATAAAAACAAATAAATTTTTGATGCTGACTAAATTAAAAAATCCACACAAAAGGGTGAAAAATCGCCCTCCGTTTAACATGGAAAACCCTGCTGCCGCAAAGGAGATTATTCTGGAACATTTAGAAGAGATGAAGCTGGAACCGCAGGTAAGCGACGAAGAAGATGAGAACACAGGTTTGCTCATCCTTAAATCGGCCAATAGCTGGATTGAACTGGCCGCCAGCCAACGTAAACCTGAAATGCTCTTTGACGAGTTCTGGTTTGAGGGTGAGCTTTGCATCCTGTTTGCCGATGCCAATTTAGGAAAATCGATTCTGGCTGTGCAGATTGGCAACAGTATCAGTAAAGGAGAGCCAATCGGGGGGTTCAGATTAGAAGCTGAAAAGCAAATGATTCTCTACTTTGACTTTGAGCTATCGGCTAAACAATTTCAGAACCGTTACTCAATAGATTATCAGCAACCGTATATGTTTGACGACAATTTTATACGGATTGAGTTGAATCCTGATGCGAGACCTCCTGAAGAAAAAACATTTGAGGAATATCTAAGCCATGAATTAGAAAAAAGCCTGATTGAAACGAATGCGAAGGTGCTGATTATTGACAATCTGACATACCTCAGAACCGAGACCGAAAAAGCAGCAGTCGCCTTGCCGCTGATGAAAGAATTGAAAACCTTGAAAAACAAATACGTTCTTTCGATTCTGGCATTGGCGCATACACCCAAACGGGATTTAAACAAAGGCCATTACGCAGAACGATTTACAGGGCAGCAAATCATTGATGAGTTTTACAGATTCATCGTTTGCGATTGGTGAAAGCCAACGGGATAAGGGAATCAGGTACCTGAAGCAGATAAAAGTCCGGCAAAGCGAATTTATCTATGATGCCGAAAACGTGGCCGTTTGCCAGCTAAACAAACCGGATAATTTTGTACAGTTTGAATTACTGGAAATCGGCAGCGAACGGGAGCATTTGAAGGAAGTTGGAGAAAAGGAAAAAGATAAGAGGGCCGCTGAAATTATGGCGTTGAAAAAGCAGGGCAAGACTAATGTGCAGATTGCCGAAAAGATGGGTATTTCCGAGGGCGGTATAAGAAAAATCATCAAAAAAATTAATCTTAATGAATGCTAATTCGTACTAAATCGTACTAAATTACGAAAGGTACGAAAAGTACGAAAGTACGATTAGTCAAGATTTAAACAGGGTCATTCTTAACTTAAAAGCAATGAAATATTGGTTAATTAATTAAAAAAAATAAAAATTCCTTTTTTGTAAAGACGACATGCTGGCGTCTCCAAGGGATTATCCTAACAAGTATATGGATGATTGAGAGGATATTTCTCCTCTAAACATAAAAATATTTATAATTTATAACCCCTTGGAGACGCCAGCATGGCGTCTACGAAAATGGATTTTATTCTTTTAAGAATATATCTCAAAACGACATTAAATTCATAATAATAAGCTATTTATTCATCTAAATTGTCTTACTATTAATATTTATTTCCATTTTGAAATCGTACTCTCGTACTAATCGTACTTTTCGTACCTTTCGTATTTTAGTACGATTTAGTACGAATCCACACACAACCATGCATTCACACAAATTCACCTTAGAACCCTACAAGGGTATGAAAACCCGCTATACCTGCCCGAATTGCGAACAAAAGAAGGCATTTACCCGATACATAGATACAGAATCAGGAGAGCATTTAGCCGACCATGTAGGTAAATGTAACCGCGAAGTAAATTGCGGGTATCATTATACACCCAGACAATATTTTCAGGATAGCCCCACAGAATGGCATCCGTCGTTGACACCACAAAAACCAATCTCCCTACCACCCCCTGTTTCTTATATTGATAAAGAAATACTCTCAGCAAGCCTGAAAGCCCATGAAAGCAATCATCTGATTACGTTTCTGATAAACGCTTTAGGAGAATCAAAGACCAGGCAGCTAATAGAAGAGTATTACGTTGGCAGTGCCAGGCATTGGCAGGGAGCAACGGTATTCTGGCAGATTGATACGAAAAACAAGATTCGTACGGGTAAAATCATGCTCTATAACCCCACAACAGGCAAGAGAGTAAAAGAACCTTTCAGCCATATAACCTGGGTGCATAGCGCCTTGAATCTGCCCGATTTCCACCTGCAGCAATGTTTTTTCGGAGAACATCTTTTGAGTCAATCCGCCAAACCCGTTGCCATTGTTGAAAGTGAAAAGACGGCATTGATTGCCAAGGCCTTTGAACCGGGATTCATCTGGCTGGCCACCGGTAGCCTGAGTAACCTGACGGCAGAGAAATGCAGGGTGCTGCAAGGCAGAAGAGTATATCTTTTCCCGGATGTGAATGCCACAGAAAAATGGAAAACAAAAGCCCGTGAACTCTCGTCTATTGCCAGATTCAGGGTATCGGATTTATTAGAGCAAATAGCCACAGAAGAAGACCGAAAACACGGTCTGGATTTAGCGGATTATTTGTTGCGGGGATAAAAAACAGGTAGGGGTTCAAAATTTTGAACCCCTACCTATTTCTTGTATTAATGAAAGAAATCTTTCATTCTATCGAAGATGCTCTTATCGCTTTTGGTTGCTCTTGGCTGAAAATTCGGCGCTTCACGAAGTTTTTCCATTATCACTTTTTCTTCACTGCTTATACTAGTTGGCGTATAAATATTGATATGCACCAGTTGGTCGCCAATACTATAACTGTTCACTTCTTTTAAACCTTTGCCTTTCAGGCGCAGTACTTCACCTGCCTGCGTACCCGGTTTTACGTTAATTCTCACTTTGCCACCTATAGAAGGTATTTCTACATCCTTGCCCAATACGGCATCTGCAAAATTCAGTTTCAAATCATAAATGATATTGTTACCATCACGTTTTAGCTCCGGATGTTCTTCTTCCTCAATCACTATCAGGAGGTCTCCTGCTACACCCCCACGGGTCGGCACGTTCCCTTTGCCTGTCATAGACAATTGCATGCCCTCACCTACCCCTGCAGGAATCTTGATAGAGATTAAATCTTCATTCAACACACGGCCTTCACCAAAACAAACTTCACAACGGTCTAGTATCACTTTACCTTCACCCTGACAGGTATGACAGGTACTGGTAGAAACCATTTGTCCGAGCATGGTACTTACCACCTTACGAATCTGCCCTGAACCATTACAGGTCTGGCAGGTCTTTTGTGAAGTACCATTTTTTGAACCATTCCCGGTACAGGCATTACAGGATACGTAGCGTTTTACTTTTATTTTCTTTTCGGCTCCGTTGGCTATTTCTTCCAAATCCAGTTTCAGTTTGATACGCAGGTCAGAGCCTTTACGCACTGGTTGGCCACCGCCTCCTCCACGTCTGCCGCCTCCACCAAAGAAACTGCCAAACGGACTATCGTCGCCAAATATACTACTGAAAATATCTTCCGGGTTTACCCCTCCACCTCCGAAACCACTGGCACCACCAACGCCCTGGTGTCCGAACTGGTCGTAACGCTGGCGTTTTTCGGTATCTGATAATACTCCGTAGGCTTCTGCTATCTCTTTAAACTTCTCTTCCGCGGCCTTGTCTCCCGGATTTTTATCAGGGTGATATTGAATAGCCAGCTTCCGATAGGCTTTTTTCAGCTCGTCTTCCGTAGCATTTTTGCTTACCCCCAACAAATCGTAATAATCTTTCTTTTGTGCCATAATGATTGTGTATAAATACTGGTCACCTCACCCCAACCCCTCTCCCGAGGGAGAGGGGCTAAAAAGTCTGCGTCTACTATTAAATCTTAATTGCCCACTACCACCTTAGCGTAGCGGATTACTTTATCGTTCAGATAATACCCTTTCTCTACTTCATCTATCACTTTTCCTTTCTTGTCTTCTCCTGCCGCAAACTGTGTGATACACTCGTGCAGTTCTACATCAAAATTCTGGTCTTTCGAGTCCATTGGTTTTAATCCTTTCGATGCCAGGGTTTTCTGCAATTTGCTGAATATCAAAGCGATACCCTCTTTCAAAGGTTCTATTTCTGTCACTGTTTCAAATGACTTATTGGCACGCTCAAAATCATCAATCACCGGAATCAACTCTTTTATTAATCCTTCAGATGCATTCTGAATCGTCTCAATTTTTTCTTTAGCTGTACGGCGACGGAAGTTTTCAAATTCAGCATATAAGCGAAGGTATTTGTCTTTTGCTTCGGCTAACTGGCCTTCCAGTTTCGCTTGTATGTCTTCTGCCACAGTTGTTTCAGTACCCTCTGCCACTGTCTCTTCTGTCACATTTTCACTATTTTCTGCTAATGTTTCGTCTGTTATTTCTTGTCCTTCTTTGTTCTCTGCCATTTTTCAAACAATTTTGTGTCTCGCAAATTTCGGCAATTATTTTGCCAATACGAAATTTACTGACAAGATGGCA
>CALRLS020000206.1:0-8895 GCA_943368815.1 Cyanobium sp. NIES-981 | reverse complement strand
AGCGATGCTCTCTGTCTATGTTCTGAGTCTTGCTATTCCTTCCATTGCACAAACCAATATATCTGATTCAATAATGGCAGATATTGATGCCTTATTGAAAGAGTACGTTGGCAAAGACCGTCCCGGCCTGACTGTCGGTATCATCAAAGACGGGAACCTGGTTTTTGAGAAAGGTTATGGAATGGCCAATATAGCAAAGAAAATCCCGAACTCACCTGATGTGACTTATGAAATAGCTTCCGTAAGCAAGCAGTTTACAGCGGCAGTTATTGTCTCTTTGATTCAAAAAAAGCAATTATCTGCCGACGATGATATTCATAAATATCTTCCGGATTTTCCTGATTATGGCAGGCCGATTACAATTAATCATTTGCTTTATCATACAAGTGGTATCCGTGATTACCTGGTTTTAATGTGGCTGACAGGCAGGAGTTTTGAAGATACATTTACGAATAAACAGGCAATGGAAATGATTTATCAGCAAAGCAGTCTGAACTTCATGCCCGGACAACGATGCGTATACAGTAATTCTAATTATGTTTTATTAAGTGAAATCGTCAATAAGGTAACCGGAATGTCATTGAGTAAGTACGCTTCGAACGAACTGTTTGAAAAACTGGGAATGATGAAAACAAGTATTGATGAGGGGAAGACGGCTGCAGTTCCGACATTGGCAATCAGTTACGGGAAAAATGAAAAAGTATATTTTGCTTATAAAAACGGGCATCGGGTAATAGGAGACGGTGGTGTATTGACTAATTTAAAGGATTTAGCCAAATGGGATAATACCTTTTATGATAAAAGCTCTTTGAGTTCTGCTCTTTTAACTAGAGGTAAATTAGAGAATGGCAATATCTTAACTTATGGAATGGGAATCATGACCGGCGCTTATAAAGGAGAGCCGATACAGATGCACCCCGGAGCTTTTGTCGGTTACAGGACAGAAATATTACGCTTTCCACGCAAGCATGTTTCTATCATAGTACTTGGGAATTCAGCAGAGATTAACCCTGAGGCAATCAGCAGGCAAATTGCTGATATTTATCTCTTTAACGATAAAAGTGGTTTGAATAAAGAGAAACCCAAGTCGGGCAATGCTGTTCAGAACTATGCGGCTTTTATTGGTAAATACAAAGTTGCTCCTAATGTGAATGTAACCATTCAATATGAGAATAATATATTGTCAGGTCAGGTAACAGGCCAGCCTGCCCAAGTGCTTTATCCGGATAGTGTCAATAGATTTAAAGTTGGTAATACAAGCGATATGGCCATATTTGATAAAAATGCAGGAGGCCTGATGCAACAACTGACAGTTGTACAAAAACAAGGTAAAACTCTTGCTAACAGATTAGAACTGGTTTCACCTGATTCATTTAAAAATTATGAGGGTAGCTATTATAATGCAGAGCAAAAAGCTACCTATACATTTTATGCCAAAAACAATGCGCTGTGGTTTAAGGTGGGTACAAATGCACCTGTAAAGGCAGAGATACTTAAGAAATATAACAGGCTTCATTTTAATTATCTGAATTTAGAAAGCGCAACCATAACATTTGATACTAATAAGGCAGGAGATATTGAGGGATTTGCGCTAAGTTCAGGAAGAATCAGCGGATTAAAGTTTGTTAAGAATAAATAATAATAAGAAGATTGGCTTCTTACTTTTGCCGATGAAATATTTTGAATAAATGTAACGTTTCATAACAGGGTAGTCTTTATTAACAACATGACGAGTACGATTAAAATGAAAATAATAGTTTTAACCCTGATTTCTTTTATTACTCTCTGTCTTGTTAATTGTGAGAATAAATCCAAACAAAATACTATGCAAACCGAATCATTGAAAAAAGAGAATCCATATTATTCTCATACAGATAAAACGCCAATAAATGTAAGCGATGCAGAATGGAAAAAGGTATTAGCGCCGGATGTTTATGCTATTATGCGCCAGAAAGCAACTGAAAGGGCATTTACCGGTAAATTCTGGAATTATACTGGTAAAGGCACCTATTATTGTGCTTCCTGTGGTAATAAGCTTTTTCGTTCTGATGCTAAATTTGCCAGTATGTGCGGATGGCCGAGTTTCTTTGAGCAGGAAGATGCAAGTAGTGTAGTCTATGAAGAAGACCATTCGCATGGTATGCGCCGTACTGAGGCTCTTTGCGGGCGTTGTGGCGGTCATTTAGGACATTTGTTTGATGATGGCCCTGCGCCGACCCATAAGCGCTATTGTATGAATTCTATTGCGCTGGATTTTGAGCCTGATGATAAAGCCGAGGTGCAATGAAACACCTGCAAACAGGACAATTTCACGGGCAAACCAACCAGACAATTAAGCTGGATGGTATTACTTTGACTGATACTGAATATACCCTCGATAAAGTAGACTGGCATTATCATGAAAATGCCTATTTTACTTTTATCCTGCAAGGCAAAGTGATTGAGGGTAACAAGAAAGAAGTCTATAATTGCGAAGCAGGAAGTTTGTTGTTTCACAACTGGCAGGAGCCACATTATAATATTAAACCACCCGGCTTTACCCGCGGATTCCACATAGAATTAGCTCATCAATGGTTCAAAGAATTAGACTTTGGTTTAGATAGTCTGACAGGCAGCATCAATATTGCA
This sequence comes from Cyanobium sp. NIES-981, assembly GCA_943368815.1. Lineage (GTDB taxonomy): Bacteria > Bacteroidota > Bacteroidia > Cytophagales > Spirosomataceae > Emticicia. The sequence goes on along the minus strand of CALRLS020000206.1, from coordinate 6,267 downwards.
AACCCGGAGTTGAAATTGCTTTTATATAAGATTTTCAGAGAATCGAAAGCAGATGATGCTATTATGGCTTTGAATGTGCAGACTTTGTTGTTGCAACTGTTAAGCCGGATGGAGAGAGATAATAAAACTGCCATCTATAAAAACCCAATATGGGTTGCTCAATTGAAAGAATTATTACATGAGAATTTTGCAGACCAATGGAGTCTTAATGAATTGTCAACGGAATTGGGTATTCACCCTGTGCATCTATCCAGAGATTTCTCCAAGTACTTTCATTGTAATATCGGAGAATACATCAGAAAACTGAAAGTCGAGAAATCTCTTTCGTTACTTTCTCAGAAAAATAAATCCCTATCCGATATCGCCTTCGAATGCGGTTTTGCCGATCAGAGCCATTTTGCCCGCTGCTTCAAAGCTATCACCGGAATAAATGCTTTAGAACACCGTAAAATTGTTTTGAGTTAGCAGCCGATGTTAATTCTGTTCTATTTTTTGAAGCGAAGATGTCCTTACCTTTGTCATTCAAAAGAAAAATGAAAAAATGAAAAAGCTAATCTTAACTTTACTACTCGCTTGCCCAATGTTATACGCTACTTATGGGCAAACCAAAGACATCGTTCAAACCGATGGTTTCGTCAATCCTTTACACCAAGCCAATGTCGGGCGAATTGCCTTTCTGCCGAGCGATATTCCTATCGACCAATTAAAAGAAAGTGACTTCCTGACAAGCTTTGAGTTAAAGTACGTAAGCGATTTAAGCATCAGGCCTTTCCTTGCCAATTCAATTACCAATTATCTGCATCAGTTAGCGCCTGATATACCTGCAGACGACATCATAAAAAAAGGTAATTACCAGTTCTCTTTTTATGTTGATGGCAAGCTCATATACAAAGAAAATCTGCATCATGGCGCAGGATTGAAAAAACATACCACTACAACATTCAGAGTGCCTATAACCACTTCGAAAGGAGAAGATTGGTGGGCCGTATATATGTTCAACAGGTTTTTGCTTAGGGGCGGAGAAGATGCCCTGACTGATGGAACACATCAACTAAAAATTGAGATGAGACCTTATATCAATTTAGGAGAAGAGGTAAAAACAGGAGATTTGATTGCACAGGGTGAAATCAGAATCATTATCAAAACTCCTGTGATAACGCGCGAACAAATGGCAGTACAAGCCATTCAACCTAATTCGGGTTGGGAAATTTCTAAGGCTTCCTTTGAAGCACCAATGATAGAAGAAATGAACAGACTGATTGCCCTGAATAAACTGAAAGAAATAACCAGTGTGGTGGTAATAAAAGATGGTAAACTATTGCTGGAAGAATACTTCAACAAAGCAGACAGAAGCACCATGCACGATACCCGTTCAGTAGGTAAATCATTTACCTCTACCATGATGGGCATTGCTATTCAGGAGGGCTATATCAAAGATGAGAATCAAACTTTAAATAAATTTTATGATTTAAAACAGTTTGCCAATTATAGCCCAAAGAAAGACAGTGTGAAAATAAAGGACTTATTGAGAATGAGCTCAGCCTTTAATGGCTCTGATAGCGATGATGCTTCTCCGGGTAATGAAGAAAATATGTATCCGACTGAAAACTGGGTAAAATTTGGTCTTGATTTAGGAATGGATGACAAGAAAGTCAGCGGAAACCAATGGGATTATTTTACAGTTGGCGTAGTTTTATTGGGGGATATTCTCAATAAATCGGTACCCGAAAGTTTAGAGAAATACGCAGAGAAAAAACTCTTTGGCCCATTAGGCATTAAAAACTATCAATGGCAATACACGCCTCAGAAAGTAGTAAACACAGCCGGAGGTTTAAAGATGTCGACCCTGGACTTTGCCAGATACGGCCAGCTTTATCAGAATAAGGGCGTATGGAATGGTAAGCAGATTATTCCTCAGAACTGGGTTAGTAAAACCTTTACCAGATACCTTCCTATTCCGGGCAGAACCAATGAATATTATGGCTATTTATTCTGGAATAAAACCTTTACTATCAATGGTAAAGATTACGAAACGTTCTATTGTACAGGCAATGGAGGCAGCAAAATCTATATTTTCAAAGATATTCCGCTAACGGTAGTCATCACAGCCAAAGCCTACAGCCGCGCCTACGCGCACCCACAGGTTGATAGAATGATGAAGGAATATATTTTACCTGCTGTGGTGAAGTAAATTGCTTAAATATTTTATAACCACGGAGTAATGCGGAGTTATTAGCACTGAGTTACACGGAGTTTGGTATTGAAATCCTTCGTGGAACTCCGTGCCTAACTTGGTGAAACTCCGTGGTTTTAATTAAACAATCGTCGAATTAACCACATTTTCATTAGCTTTGTAATACATGATAACTCGCTATATGAAAAACCACCTCGTTTGGATATTATTAATCGGAAGCCTGAATCTCGCCAATGCACAAATGAAATTTGTACTTGGGCAGGATAAAACCATGCAACAGATATTATCAGAGGCTAAAGCTAAAAAGCAGATTGTCTTTGTAGATGTGTTTACGACCTGGTGCGGGCCTTGCAAATGGATGGACGAGCATACCTTTGCAGATGCCCGCGTGGCTGAGAAATTCAACAAGCAATTTATCAATTTTAAGGTCGATGGAGATACTTCCGAGGGTCAGGTAGTCAGAAATACCTATAAAGTAGGGGCTTATCCTACTTATCTGTTTATTGCTCCCGAGGGAAAAGTTCTCCATCGAATCGAAGGGGTGATGCCACCTCAGGTTTTTATGGACGAAGCTGATTTTGCTGCTAAACGTGCAAAAGAGAAATAGCTTATCCTAAATCTTCAAAACGTTCGAGCATCAGAATAGAAGCCTGTGGCAGAATAACGTATTTTTCGCCTTCATACATTACCTCAATGGCATGGCGTTGCAGGTAAATAGCCAAATCTCCTTCCTGCGCCTGTAAAGGCATATATTTTACCTTTTCTTCGGTTTCTTTCCAGGGTTCGTCTTCTGTTTGTTGAGGTAGCGGATAACCCGGTCCGACTTTGATGATATATCCTGTCTGTACTTCTTCTTTTTCAGTTACGGTAGGGGGTAGGTATAGCCCTGAGTTTGTTTTGTCTGACGGATTATTGGGCTTTACCAATACTTTATCGCCTACGACAATCAATCTTTTCAATTTGTTATCTGCTGTTACGCCAATCATAAATGATGAATCTAAATGGTATTATATTAAATAGAATTTTGCCACAATGTACACAAGGAGTCACAATGTTACACTATAATGGTAAAACACTTTAAATGAATTCCGGAAGTCTTGTGAGAAGCAAACGCAAATGCTTTTGAAAAAGTTTTATTTCAGCACCTGATAGACTATCAATGCAGCCACATAAGCTAGCACCGACATGTAAGCCAGTTGAATGAGCGGCCATTTCCAGCCTTTGGTTTCACGATAAACCGTGGCAATGGTACTCATACACATCATGGCAAATACATAGAATATCAGCAATGAAAAAGAAGTAGCTACAGAGAAGGATGGTTTTCCGGTATTTGCATTGATTTCATTACGTAGCCTGTCTTTGATGGTGCTTTCATCTTCGGGGTCGGCTCCTATACTGTAAATGGTTGAAACCGTACCCACAAATACTTCACGGGCGGCAAAGGAAGTAATGAGCGCAATACCGATTTTCCAGTCATAGCCTAAAGGAGCAATGGCAGGTTCGATGAATTTACCGAAGTGTCCGGCATAAGAGTTTTCTAATTTGACAGCCGCTATTTTTGAAGCTAATTCATCTTCTGTCTGGTTTGGATTTGTGGCTATTACCTGCTTTTCGGCCTGTTCCATTTGATCGCCGGGACCATAAGAAGCCAATACCCAGAGTACTATCGAGATTGCTACAATCACTTTCCCTGCTTCAAAAACAAAGGTTTTTACTTTCTCGATAATCATGTAGCCTACCTGTTTCCAGCGAGGCATTTTATAGGTAGGCAATTCCATAATAAAATAACTGCGTTCTTTTGATTTCAGAATCAGTTTCATTATCCAACCTGCTACCAGAGCCGAGAAAAAACCCAGGAGATATAGGCCCATCAGGGCAATGCCCTGCAGATTAAAGATACCAAGTACTCTGGTATCAGGCACAACCAATGCTATCAGAATTGTATAAATAGGCAATCTGGCCGAGCAACTCATTAATGGCGTAACCATAATCGTAATCAGGCGGTCTTTCCAACTGCCAATCGTTCGGGCCGACATAATAGCAGGTACGGCACAAGCCATACTCGAAATAAGCGGTACAACTGATTTGCCACTCATACCAAAACGCCTGATGAGTTTATCCATCAGTACCACTACGCGAGACATATAGCCGGATTCTTCCAATATGGATATGAAGGCAAATAAAAAGGCAATCTGTGGGATAAAAATCACAACACCGCCAACTCCTGCTATTAAACCGTCAGTCAATAAACTTACAAGTATGCTATGCGGCAATATTGATTTCAGCCATTCGTTCAGCCCTGCCACACTCTGGTCAATTAAGTCCATAGGGTATTCGGCAAAGGAGAAAACAGACTGAAAAATCAGAAACAGGATACCCAGAAAAATGACGTATCCCCAGATACGATGCAATAGTATTTTGTCCAGTTTTTCAGAAGTAGTTTCCTTTTTTAATGCCGATTCATGCATTACTTCTGTCAGGGTACCACTGATGTCAAGATAACGGTTGATGGTTTCTGTTGACTGGAAAGAATCGGCATTGAAATCATATTTTTCAACCAGCGTTTGCAGGTCTTTCTGAGCAATATCGCCCAGAAACATCATTTTATGTGACTGCGCTGCATATTGTAAGGCAAGATATTTATTGGAGATATTATATTTTTTACGAACCTCAGATGCAATAGCTTCTGATTGCTCATTAAAAACAGGGGGATTAATATGGGTCTTTCTGGCTTCTAGTTGATTCAGGATAGTGTATTTCAGACCTTCTATCCCGATTCCCTGACGGGCGTTTAATTCTACTACGGGTACCCCTAAGATTTTTGAGAGCTTGCCTGAATTAATCGATGTCCCCATTTCTTCGGCCACATCAAGCATATTCAGAGCCAGGATAGTCGGAATGCCTAAGTCACTTACCTGTTCAAAAAGCAGCATGTTTCGTTTCAGGTTCGAAGCATCGGCTACAACAACGGCTACATCAGGATATTCAGGGTGCTGAGGATTGGCAAGGACTTCCAGTACTACCTGCTCGTCTAACGAATTAGGATAGATGCTGTAAGTGCCGGGCAAATCAAGAATCACAATGTCAGTTTTTGAATCGAGTCGGCAGAAACCTATTTTTTTATCAACCGTCACCCCGGGGAAATTCCCGATTTTTTGCCGAAGCCCGGTCAGTTGATTAAATAGAGAAGATTTTCCTGCATTAGGATTGCCAAGCAAGGCTATAACTTTTTTTTCTTTCACCTTAAATTCAAAAATTTTAGAAAATCAGACAGAACCACTTATGCCTGATTAGGTTTTAACACGATGGTTGCCGCCTCTCTTTTTCTTAGAGAAAGATGATAACCCGCTACTCTTATGCCAACGGGGCAACCTAAAGGAGCAATAAAATCTAAGGTAACTTCAGTTCCGGGTAAACAGCCCATCTCTAATAATTTCAAAGACATTGACGGGTCTTTAAAATTATTGATGATCCCTTTCTCTCCAATGTTTAGGTCTGCAACAGTTTTTTCTGAAAACTTTACCACACTTATTTAGAATTATTTTAAATAGAACGCAAGTTTAATAGTTTTTGTTCGCAAATAAAAATGATTTTTATCATAGTATAGTTCCGGCTATTGCCAGTTCTTTAGTTTACCTGCTTAAATGCACAAATATTCAGAAGATAAATCTTTAAAAAAAGAACAAAAATCATAAAATCCTAAACGTTTGCATACTACCTTTGCTGTGCGATAGTTACTACAATTTAGTCGCTTTGTGTACATGCAAGAAATCAAAGCTCTTATCGAAAAAGAAATCCGTTTGGAATGGCGTCAGAAATATGCGCTCAACGGTATGCTTCTATACATTGTCAGTACGGTTTTTGTGTGTTATATGAGCTTTAAATTGAAGGTAGATTTGATTGAGCCAATCACCTGGAATACCCTCTTCTGGATAATTTTATTGTTTACCGCTGTTAACTCCATCACAAAGAGCTTTACGCAAGAGGGCGCAGGCCGACAACTCTATTATTATACATTGGCAAGCCCACAGGGAATTATTATATCGAAGATAATATACAATACCATCCTGATG
>CALRLS020000205.1:0-8899 GCA_943368815.1 Cyanobium sp. NIES-981 | reverse complement strand
TCGCAAAAGATATAGAACAGGAGCCCGATTTAGAGATATGGTTTGACTACAAGACCAAAGAAGTAGAAATCGGAGAATTGAATAATAGAACATTGCCGGTAGCAAGAATTTTAAGAGAGTTCAGTGTGAGTCAATTTGATGACTTTAAGGATATTCTAGGCAACAGGCATGAAAGGATGATGACTTTTTTTGCAAACTTCCTGATTAGGAATGATATCTCCCCATTGCCTGATATTCAATTACCATTATCAAAACTGTTAACAATCGGCAGAAATGACCCATGCCCTTGTGGTAGTGGTAAGAAATACAAAAAATGCTGTGGGGCGTGAGATTTAAAATATATTTCGTTCTATACAGCAAGAGTGGCATTTTCCTTGCCACTCTTGCTATTTTAACTTATTTCAAAACTAATGAAGTGTTTTCAGCTTCAACGACTTTAGTTAAAAAAGCTTTGAACTCATCAAAGTCTTTGGCGTTTATATTCTCTCTTTCAGATCTATAGTTCCGCGTCACTTTCAGTTGCATGTTATTCACTTTTGTAAATATAAGGTCATATTTATTGCCCTTAAATGTCAAATGAACATTATCTGCTACTTCCAGAAAATTAAGTGGATTATCAAGATTTATATTGAAACTTTCTTCGTAAAAATCAACATTCTCGTAATAATTGTAGTCAAAATCAAATATTCTCTGGCCCTCATCAAAAATATCAAGTTTGGCGATTAGATCCGAAAAAGGAATTTTCAGCGTTTTAAACGAACCTACTTTTTTAATCTCATTTTCTACAACATAATCGTAAGTATAAGAAGCTGAGTCAACTCTTGGCTGTAGTTTATCAAAATTTACATTGTTCAGTCTGAATGGTGTAGTAAAATTACCGGAAACCTCCTTTTTTATATCTTCCTTCCTTTTCTCATCGTCTGAATAATAATAACTGCTGATTGAATTTCCAGCCTGGTTTCCAGTCTTTATTACATGAGTTTTAACATTTATACTATTGTTGGCATTTACTTTTATATCACCGGCCTTGATTATAGTATTCACATAGCCATCATTTAGTCTTAAACTGCTTAATCTAATATTTTCAGGTATATGTTTGTTTGGAATCTCAAGAATTGATGCGCCATTGTGTGAGAAGTATAAATGTCCATAAGGTAAATCCGTATCAGTAAGTTCTAAAAAATTACTGCCACTTTTAAGATTTATTTTTACAATGCAGTGATTAAAATTTAAAGATGGTAAAACCACATTCTTCTGTCCATTGTCACGGGTATTAACCAAAACCAGGTTTACATCAAGGCCCGCCACTCTCGCAATCGAGGCATAGAGTGTCGAAACATCCTTACAATCGCCTAATCGTGTATGATACACGGTAGAGGCTTTCTGTGGTATATAAGACCCTTGTCTGAAATCAATAGAACTATACTGGATATTCTTGCAGACAAAATCATAGATAATTTTTGCTTTTTGCTCATCGGTATAATTTTTGCCATCAAACAGGCTTTTGGCAATAGAGCGAATCGTGAAATCAGGTTGCGCCTGTTTCTCCGATAAATCGCTATACCATTGAGCTATATCATGCCAGGTATATCCAAGATTAATATGTACCGAGGCACCAATGTCGCTGATTGGCAGAGCATAAGATTCTTTTTTCAGTGGTTCAGGAGAGTTGATTTTCCAGCTTCTGACATTAAAACCATCTATTTTCTGCAACTCCGGTTTATAAGAGCCGTTAATCACAGTATCTTTGAGGTTTACACCGTCTTCTGCAAAAACTGTATATTCTCTTTTATAAATAGGACTGTATGCATTCAATCTGAAATGATCATAAACGAATAGCGAAGACTTGCTGCCACTCACCTGTTTTTGTGTAAAATCAACATAAATATAATCGCCTACTTCAAGATTAGTAAAAACTGCTTCATCTCCGTTACGTTCTGCATCTATTTTATTGCCGTTTTTCTTAATTGTTTTCGCTTCATGTACCTGTATGGTATTATTATTTTCAGGAGCAAGGCTTATTTTTTGCCATTGTTCTATGGCACTTTCCTGATTAATTCTTATGATGTAAGACCATCTCATGCCAGTAGCTCTTGTTTTAAATATGACTAGCGACTTCTTATCTACTACAATATCATACGCAAACCTTGTTTTAGAAACAAACTCTTTCTCATAATTACTGATAAGTTCGTTAGGGTCAATACCTTTTACAATATCGAATGTCGGTCTTAGTCCATTCAATTCTCTTATTTTATCATTATAATCAAATGCAAATGGGAAAAACCGTAGTGCTTCCTTATAATAAACTATGGCTTTTTCATTATTTCCATTCATTTTATGAAGCGTTGCCAGATCAGCAAGATTTTCATAATCCGAAGGGCTTTTCTCCATAAGTTTTAGGGCTACACTGATTGCCTTGTCATAATCTCTTTTGCGTGAGTATATGCCAATGATCTTTTTATCAAGCAATGGTTCACTACTGAATTTCTCTGCAGACTCCAATGTCTTTATTGCATCATCTATTCTGCCTTGTGAAATGTAATTCTCCCTTAAGGTTTCTGTTATATAATAATTGTAATTATTCTTTAAGAAATTCTCCAGTATCTCGTTTGATTTTAAAGGGTCGGGCACAAGAGACTTTTGCACGTTATACTTGGTTAACATTAAATCACTGTTATCAGGATATTTTTGTATCAATTGGTCAAGTTTAATTAATCCCTCATTCAGGTTTTCCTCCAGACCCAGAATAATTATCTCACCCAAACCATTGTTAAGGTCAGCATAAGGATATTTTGTTTTGAATAGACTGGTAATTTCTCTTACTTTAATTTTATCGGCCTTATCCGAGGCTTCTTTTAAATCATTGGCGAGTATATCAAAGTCGTTCGGATAAAGTTCTTTGTAAATCTGATAGGTCTTGTTTTGTTCAGTTGAATTAGATGATTCAGCATAAAAAGTAATTAATTGCCTAAGAATCAGGTAATTTTTTGGGTAATTTTCATAGAGATTACTAAGAATTTCTTCAGCGGCATATAAATCATGTGCCCTCAAATAAGTCTTTATCAGTAATAACTTAGATAGGATATCATTTTTATCATACTTCTTTTGAAGAGCATCTATAGCAAAAAATGGCGTATGAGTAAAAGAGCCTTTGTTTTTCATATAGGCCTGATATTCTGTTTTTGCCGGCAAACTCATGTTTTTATGTGATAAATCTGTGAATCTTAGAAAAAAACTGGGAAAGTCTTCTTCGTAGTCACCTAATTGCACAAGAACCCTGTTGTAACCTTTGTTTAAGTGGCATTTTATCTGAAAATAATCAATTTCAGTTCGCCTTCTTTCTTGCTCAGTGTAAGCAAGTGAGTCATTAAGCCAAACTTTTAATGAACCTGAATACCCAATTTTCAATAAAACATCCTGCTCAATAGATGACTCTACGAATGATTGCGCATATATTATCGAGTTGAAACTTGAAAAATGATAAGTCTTGAAAAAATAACCGTTTAAAGTATTTTGCTCAGGAGTAAACCATTGAATATCGGCACCATATCTCGAAGTAAAGGATTTCCCGGTTTTAGGGTTTTGTAATACACCAAAATCTTTATTAAAACCACTATTCATTACATTATCAAACGGGCCTACTAATGACCATTTTTTAATCGAACTTATATTCTGATCATACTGGTTATACTGCTCGAAATTATTGGCAATTCTGTAGTGAAAGCTAAGTCTGTATTTAATTATCTCCTCAAATTTATCCTTCAGACGTTCATCTTTTTCAATTTTCTTCATTAAATCAAATTGAAAAGGTTTGTGCTTATTTGGTTGACCAACTACTCCATCCTCAAACCATAAAGCAAATAATTCTGCGCTTGGATCAGTAGAGTTATCGTAAAAATTGTTAAACAGAACAGAAGCGTCCTTTGCTCTTCCAAGTCCGTCATAGAGTAAAGTTAGTGTCAGTTGTGCCTGAGCTTTAGTTGTTTTTTCTTTTAACGCTTTTTCAAAAGAGCCAATAGCATTCTCTACGTCGGCATTATTCAGGTATTCCCAACCTTTTTGATAATGATTTTGAGCGAATGATAGATTTGATTTTGAAAAACAAAAGAGAATGAACAGGAGGCAGATGTTTTTTTTCACAGGGGTAGTCACTTTTAGTCAATAATTATTTTTTTAACAACAGCTTTTTATCGTAATTCAAGGTTAGAGTCCAGAATTTTACATTGAAAAAGAGGCTTTCCCTAAGAAAAACCTCTTTTTATATATGAATGTATTCAAAATACTTACGCAACTCTCAATACTTCAAAGCGGCGTTGTAACAGATAGAAACCTCCGAATAATACGCCGGAATAGAATAAATCACCAAGAATCTGGTTCTTCAGAAATGGCAGCCCGGCTTCATAAGAGGCTACTATACCAGTCCAGTTATGCGGATAATTGCCTAGCGACGGATCGGGTACGGCAGCTTCCGGATAAAGAAAAGCAAAATTGGTGATTAAAAAGAAAATCAACGAACTTGCTATGGCCGCTGCAACTACTTTTATTAGGCTTACTTTCTGCAAAACTAAAATGCCTAACAACGAAATCAAGGCAAACGAACCATATACTATCGGCATACCTGAGTGGAATCCGTGTCCTGTTAGTAATTCCTGCATCGTATCGCTGATAAGCATGGCAGCTAAAGGAATGATAAATGCCAGCCAGCGATTATTAAAATAGGCACCTCCAAACAAAGCTATAGCAGCTATTGGCGTGAAGTTCAGCGGATGCGGAAAAAATCTTGACAAAGCAGCTAATACAATGATTGCGGCCAGTGTCGAATGACGGGTAATATTCATAAGAAATCAATCTATCGGTAATTGGCTGGATAATCAATAAGACTCCTCAACCAAAATGTCCACAAAAATACAAACCAAATTGCACAATCAAAAATAAATGATTCCTTTCAGGATTCTTAGGATGGCTTAATACAAAACCCAGGTGTCCTTGCTGCCACCTCCTTGTGAGGAGTTAACCACCAGTGAGCCTTTACGCAAAGCTACACGGGTAAGCCCTCCCGGCGTTACATGAATGCCGTTTCCATAGAGAATATAAGGGCGCAAATCAACGTGCCGTCCTTCGAGACCATCTTCCATAACACAAGGGCTGCGGGATAGTGAGATAGTTGGTTGGGCAATATAATTCCGGGGATTGGCTTTGATACGTTTCTTAAATAGGTCATGCTCTTTTTTAGTAGCTTTCGGGCCGATAAGCATACCATATCCGCCTGCTTCATTGGCTTCTTTTACTACCAGGTCGGCAATGTTTTCTAATACATATTTCATCGAGTCTTCCTCACCACAGATATAGGTATCCACATTCGGTATAATCGCCTCTTCGCCTAAATAATATTTGATGATTCTTGGTACGTAGGCATACACTACTTTATCGTCAGCTACTCCTGTACCGGGAGCATTGGCCAATGCAATATTTCCTTTTTTATAGACATCAAAAAGACCCGGAATCCCGATTAACGAATGAGGGTTGAAAGTAAGAGGATCCATAAAAGTATCATCAATTCTTCTGTAAATTACATCTACAGTTTTAAAGCCTTTGGTTGTGCGCATTTTTACATAATCTCCCGATACCACCAAATCGCGATAATCTACCAGTTCTACACCCATCTGTTGAGCCAGATAAGAATGTTCGAAATAGGCCGAATTATATATGCCCGGTGTCAGCACTACCACTGTAGGGTCGGGGCGACCTGAGGTATAACGCAGTACTTCTAATAATTTGGCAGGATATTCTGAAATAGAGCGCACACTTGATTGTGACAGCACATCAGGAAATGTCTGCTTCGATAATTCCCGGTTTTCGAGCATATAAGATACTCCCGACGGGCAACGGAGATTGTCTTCCAGAACCCTGAACACACCATCGTTACCACGAATCAGGTCAGTACCGGTAATATGAATCCAGACTTTTTTAGGAGGAGTCAACCCTTTACATTCTTTCAGAAATCCTTTGCTCGATTCGATGATTTCACGCGGAATGACTTTGTCTTTCAGTATTTTTTGCTGGTTATAAATATCCTGTAAAAAGAGATTTAAAGCCGTTATACGCTGAATCAGACCTTTTTCCAAACGATTCCATTCTGAAGAATCAATCACGCGTGGAATAATGTCGACAGGAATAATCCGTTCTGTTCCACCTTCTTCTGAATAAACGTTGAAAGTAATCCCGGCAGAAATCATGGCCCGCTCAGCCGCGTGTTGTTTGTTAAGTAATTCGTTAATAGAGAGTTTTTCAACACGTTCTTTTAGAAAATGGTTACCTACCCTGGCTTCTGTCTCGGCAGTGAGCATTTCGTCAAAGAAGTTTTCAGTTTGGTAGTGTTTGAAGTCGTAGGTCATATATGTTTCTTTGGTTTTGATAGCAGGTTTAAATTTATGTTCAGACCTTAAACAGCCGCTATATTACTATAAAGTACGGACTTTGTTCGCAGAATCATAATTTTTTATATGCTATGAGACAAACTAATTTACTAAAATATCACAAGTGTTGATTAATTCAAAATCTTCTATCGTTTTTTGTATAGAATTATTAATTTTGTCGTTCTTTTATTCGAAGTTGTTTAGGATTTTGATTACGATTTAAAAATAGGGGTGTTTTGAGCGAGCCAAATCAAATGATGAAAGCCGGAATGGAATTCAATAGCAACGCTATTGTTGAAATCATTTGATGCAGGCGCAGCCAAAACAACACATTTTTAAACGAAAGGAATAATCCTAAGCAACTTCATCACCATAGCTATTGATTGAGTCTTAACCCCGGGAATTATAATCCTTTCCAGATGCGCGTATCCTTTTGCTTGTTTTTTATATTTATTCAATTTCAAACCTTTTCTCAACAATGGCTTGGTATTTCATCAAGTAATTATGCCGGTACCTATAGTATCTACACTAATCCTGCAAACGTGGCCGATTCCCGCTATAAGGTTTTTCTTAATTTAGCCGGGGGCAATATAGATATAATAAATAATTATGCCTCATGGGGCGCCCCTTATTCTATTCTGGGCCTGGTAACCAACACAGTTCCGGCAAGCCAGAGATCGGCAAGTGGTAGTATATTATACAGGAGTACTTATACGAAAGAATCGCTCGAAAATAAGACCTCTTCTATTTTTATGGGTGCAGACCTCAGAGGCCCCTCATTAATGTTTACGCTTGATAAGGCCAAAATGGCTATCGGTCTTACTTCAAGAGGAAGGCTTATCACTAATCTTAATAATGCTACTACACCTGTTGCCCGCACTTTCGTCAATGGTACTGTTATCCCGTCAATTTACGGTATTCCACAGAATGACAACCATTTTTCGATGAATGTAAACGGCTATGTAGAATTGGGCCTGACCGTAGGGAAAATTATCAGAGACCAGGACGAGCATTTTCTGAAAGTTGGTTTTACGGTCAAACGTGTAAATGCCTTTATGAATCTGCATTATATAGCAAAGGATCTTGATTTTACCATTGATGAAGTAGTAGGTCGCCCAAGAAAGCAGAACCTTTATTTTGACAATGCAGTAGGTACTTTTGGTATGACCAAAGGCGAAGCCATGCAAATTGCCGGGTTCAGCCCCAACTGGCTATTTGGTAATGCTCCTGCAGGCTTCGGTTACGGCCTTGATATTGGCTTTGTTTATGAATACCGCCCTGATTATAGAAAATATGGCATAAGGTTGAAAGACAGGTGGACAACAGACGGAACTAAAAACAAATACCTGTACAAGTTCAGCATGGCCTTACTTGATTTTGGTCAGATAAACTATAAAAGTAACATTTTTGTGTTCCAGACCGATTTAGCGGAATCTAATGTATCAATTGCACCCGGAACATTTAATAAGATTGATTCACCCAATAAACTCTATCGGCAGATGAACGATGCTTTTGGTTTGACTGATATTAACTACCGACATCAGTTTGCCACACCTTTGCCTGCTGTCGTTTCTACTACTTTCGATTATGCGTTTTCAGAGAAAATCTATTTCAATGCCACCTGGATTCAGAATATCAGGGATACTAAATCAGTAGGAATGAATCAGCCATCTTTGATTGCCCTTACTCCCCGTTGGGAATCTAAATGGTTAGAGGTTTCAGTTCCGGTATCATTACAGAATAATTATAAGAGTATGGCAATTGGGCTCGCAGGCAGGGCAGGCCCCTTATTTATTGGTACAGACAATCTTCCGGGGCTTTTAAACATAGGAAGCCCCAAAGGACTGAATGCCTATTTCGGACTTTTTATGCCTATCTATAACAGATTACCCGATTCGCCGAATCCTTGTTATACAGAAACCAGAGCAGGCTGGGGACAGGGTATAAGAGATTTTTTCAAGAAAAGAAATCAACGCAGGCGGTGGAATAGAATAAGATAAAAAAAGCAAATGCCTGTTTTCTGAACAGGCATTTGCTTTTTTATCTCCTTACACCTTCACTCCATAAGGCTCGCGCATTTTTCTGCTTAGCATTTTATTGGCCTCCTTATCATCAAATTTTTCTGTCTGAGGGTTCCATTTCAATGGCTTGCGGAGTTCGTAGGCTATATTCGTAATATTACAAACAGTACAGGTACGATGCCCGATTTCAACATCACAAATCGGTTTTTGTCTGGTGCGCATCGAATTTAAAAAGTCTTTATAATGATTGCCACCTACCGGCGAAACTAACCTGATATCGCTGGCTTTAAGTTGGACATCTTTCAGTTTATCAGGTACATTCAGAAAAGAGCGGCTTACTTCAATAATACCATCTTTACCCCTGAACTGCACCGCATTGCCCTTGCCAAAATCATGGTGGAACATTTTTACCCCATTAGCATATCTGAAAGCCATACCTTGTTCAGCTTCAGGGAAGGTAGG